>CAXGCE010000033.1:0-10173 GCA_964007795.1 uncultured Alphaproteobacteria bacterium
AGCCAGGATGTGCTGTTCGATTTCGGCAGGATAAATGTTCTCCCCTCCCGATTTGATCATGTATTTCATTCGGTCTACGAAATCCAAAGTGCCGTCGGGATTGCGGCGGAAGACATCGCCCATGTGGAACCAGCCGTTGCGAAATGCCTTTTCATTGGCCTCGTCGTTATTCCAATAACCGCTGAATAGTGATGGTCCGCGCATTGCTAGCTCGCCCGGTTCGCCAACGGGGACATCATTGTCGTCCGCATCGACCAGGCGGATTTCGCACAGATCGTTTTGCCGCTTAGAAAGCGATGTAGGAGATTTGCCCACCTCGACACTGTTGCCCGTGGCCGGTGGCATGCCGGTTTCTGTGGAGCCAAAGGTGTTCAGATACGGTGCGCGCAAAAGAGTTGTGATCTCCGCTAACTGCTGGCGTGGCACCAAGTCAGCCATCGCGCCAATCATGCCGATATTTTTTGGGCGGATTTTGCGCGACTTCAGGACGTCGATGAAATCCAGAATCATACCTGGGATCACAGTGAAATAGTGTATCACCTCAGTCTCGACAATATCGGCCAGTTCCTCCGGCTGATAGCCATCCACCACAATCACTTTGCCTCCGCGCAACAGGGTGGCGAAGGTGAAATCGTTGGCGCCCATGTGAAACAGCGGCGTCCAGGCCACGAAGGTATCATTGGCTGGCGCGCCAGCTTCCGCGCCAAAGATGCCAGTGCGAGCGATCATGGCCCGGTGGCTGATCAGGGCGCCTTTCGGCAGACCGGTGGTGCCTGAGGTGAAGATGATGATCAGGCCGTCCTCGCCGCCGGCGTCTGACAGTGGCTCCTCTGACGAGGCAGCAGTCAAGGCCGCTTCGTAATCCGGACCAATTTCCAGCTTATAGAGATCTTCTAAATAGCCGGACTGGACAATTAGCATTTTCGGCGTAGTGAGTTCGATGCAATGGTGCAGTTCGTGTCGCGACAGGCGCCAGTTCAGAGCCACGGTGATGGCGCCAATTTTCGCTGCCGCCAGGTTTACCTCAACATATTCGATACAGTTGCGGGCCAGCAGACCGACCCGTTCCCCGAGCCCCACGCCCTGATTCAGCATGACATGGGCCAGTTGGTTGATGCGTTCGTTCAACTGGGCATAGGTACGCTGTTCGTCATTGCAGTCTAGGGCAATCGTGTTCGGATACAGCCGCGCTTGGGTCGCGAACATGCGCCCCACATTGCTACCGCTGGCTTGCCGGATGAAGTCCATGACTTAGTTCTCAACCAGAGCTAGAACCCTCGCCGGACTGCCGCTGCCCTGGCGAATTTTCAGAGGCGGGGTGATCAGTAGTGCACCCTGGGGCGGCAAAACGTCCAGATTTGTCAGAGCTGGCAGGCCGAAGCGGTTGTTGCCATGCATGAAATAATGACAGGGGTAAGGCACATTGAAATGCCCTGCCTGGCCCGCATCCGTACCCACCGCTTCGCAGCCAAAACCGATTACGTCCCGTTCTTCTATCAACCAGGGGATGAGGTTTTCGTGTGGCCCGGGAGTATGGGCGCCGTCCTCGCCCATGTTCATGTAGGCCACCGGGTCTGGCTTCAGGGACCAGTCCGTGCGCATCAAAAGCCAGGACCGAGGTGGGATTTTGCCGTGCTCATCCTCCCAGTCTTCGATGGCCTCCTGGGTCAACAAATAATCAGGATCATTATTAGCCCGGGCCGAACAGTCGATGACGCAGGCGTGGGCGAGAAATTTTGCCGGGGGAATTGTATCTGTGGCGTTTTCTGGCAAATCCTTACCCGATACCCAGTGGATAGGGGCATCGAAGTGCGTGCCGGTATGCTCGCCGCATGATAGGTTATTCCAATAACAAAACGGTCCCCGATGGTCGTAGCGGGAAATCTCCTCCATGCGGAAGGGCCATGATTGCCCGAATTCCGGAGGCATAACGATAGTAGGCACATCGGGCTGCAAGGTCATGGTCAGGTCCACGACTCGGATACCGCCACCTACGATGCCGCCCAGAAGTTGGCTCAACAGACCACCGTTAGACATTTGAGATTTCTCCCGTCCCCGCCATGCTAATTGTGTAACGCCGGCAAATTCTGGAATCCACGGCAACTAGAACAGACCATAGATCCCCTCTATTGCGGAAAAGACAAGGAATGCTAAAGCTTAATTTCACGCTCAATCTCCTTGGGGTTTTCCGCTAGGCGCTGGGCAATTTCTTCGGCCACGGCGCCGATGGGCAGGTCCTCTTGGCCTCGCTGTAAGGCTTTGACAATACGTTCCGCCACTATCCTGGCGCCTAGTTTAGGCGGCGGCACCATTTGATGCCATTCGTCGTCTAATGGGCCAACATAGGCGTTGACCACGCGAATGCCACCTGATCTGAGCTCGGCCCTTAAACATTGCGTCAAGGAACGTGCTGCTGCTTGCGAGGCGGAATAAGTGCCAAAATGCGGATTGTTCACCTGGGCATAAGCAGACAGCACATTAACCCAGGCGCAGGCGCCGTGATTGCCGTCGGCTCCCCGCGCGCGCATTGCTGGGCCGAATGTGCCAGCCAGGCGTTGCAGGCCAAAATAATGAATTTCCATTTCATCCCGGCTAATGTTTAGGTCCATCCGGTCGACCACCCCGCCCGGCCGCAGGTGATAGCTATTGTTGACCAATATTTCTACCTTCCCGCCCAACACCGCCGCCAATTCTTCGACACTGTCTGTGTCCGTGACATCCAAGGGAATCAGCGTGGTGCCGTCCATCGCCTTTATCGCTTCGAGAGGGCCAGATGCCTTCCATGGTTCGCAATATCCAACGAAAATCTCCCTTGCGCCTGCTGCCCGGAAATTTTTGGCCAAGGCAAGGCCTAAGGGCGTCTTGCCATTAACGATCAGGACTCGGCGGTCCTTGGGGTCCATGCTCAATTCGCGCAATTGCAAATCATCCTCTTGTTGGGGTGTGGAGTTTTCCGGTCGGGCGTTCATTGCCGCATGGCCGCTACGATCCAGGTTCAGCGATAATTTCACCCTGTCCCCTTGTCCACAGTCCTCTGCCAAATGGGCTACCACCGAAGGTCCCGCATCCATGTGAACCATACCTAGCCGCCACGGTATACGATCGCGAAAGAACAAATCGTTGGCGTGGTGTAACTTCGTTTCTGCTAGCAAGGTTCCCAATGGATTAACATCCTTCCAGGGCAAATCATCACCTAAACATTGGCCACAAATTTGCCGCGGCGGATATTGTACGCGACCGCAGTCAGCGCAGGTTTGCAGGGCAAAGCGACCTACGGCGGCTATGGCGGTCAACCCTTGGGCTTCGCGGGATCGGTTTCCGGGTGGCTGTGTGGGCTGACGCGTGCGCGCAAGAGGATCCTTCTTTTTTGGCGGTGATAGTGGGGTGGTCATAGTTCACTCCGCGCCAGGATGGCGGCCGAGGTGCATAGACCACGATCATAATTGATCATGCCAAAACACGAAGCCAGACCAATGTGGGCATTTTTCACAACACCGCCGAGGGACTGGTCGGTCAATTGCCGGATCGCCTCCACTAGTCCGAGGGATCCTCCTGCCGCTCCCGCCTGACCCACCGAAAGCTGCCCGCCAGACGTGTTGACAGGAAAATCACCTTCTGTGGTTAGGTCGTGGTCGCGGACAAATGCGGCCGCCTGACCTTTTCCGCAAAAGCCTAGGTCTTCGATCTGCATGAAACAAATCACTGGATAGTCGTCATAGGCCTGTAGAAAATCCATATCCCTGGGCCCTACACCTGCGTGATCATAAAAGGCATCTCGGTCCATAGCCCAGCCGGCACGAATCTGTATGGGATCATCCGGAAACGCATTGTGTCGTTCCGTAGTGGAAAGAATCGAGACATTGGCCAGCCCCAGCGATTTGGCGCGATCCGAACTCATGACTAGGAACGCCTCCGCTCCGGCACAGGGCATGACGCAATCAAACAGACAGAGAGGATCGGCAATGGGCCGGGCTGCCATATACTCGTCCAATGTCAGGGGGCGTTTCATCATGGCGTGTGGCGTAGCCAGAGCGTTATCTCGTTGGGCGATGCATAGCTTGGCGAAATCCTCACGGCGGGCGCCATATTCCCGCATGTAGTGATCGGTCAAAAAGGCGAAGGATGCATTGGGCCCACCGGAGCCATAGGGATAGACTGCATCGTTGGCGAATTGTGAAAATGAGGCGATGGTATTGCGGAAGCTGTCCACGTGGTTAGTATCCGCGGCAATACAGGCCACGATCTCTGCATCTCCCGCTTGTACGGCACGCGCTGCCCGTCGCAGAGCTACCGCACCCGAGGCCCCGCCCATGGGTATATGATCAAGCCAGCGGGCCGAAACGCCCAAATGCTGCATCAGACCTACGGCGCTGTCCGGGGCTAGGGTAAATGATGAGACGCAGAAGCCGTCTACTTCGTCCTTGCCGATACCGGCGCCCTTTATCAAATCTGCTAAGGCTCGGCCACAGAACCAGTGGGCACTACGCAGCGAATAGCGGCTGTACGGTACAGTAACGGGCACGCAGACCGCGATGCCGTTGTAATTGGCTCTTGTCTCGCCAGTCTGCACCATGGCCGCCTATAGTCCCTTGGGGTGGTTCAGGAATTCCTCGATGATTTCTGGTGGTGGCTGGATGTAATCTGATGTCCGACTGACATGTAGTCCGGTCAAGCGACGGAGCTTTACAGCCATTTCCGCCATTTTAGTTACGATGGGAATTCCATTTATGATGGGTGCGCCGTCAACATTATGGTTGTGTTCTTTGGCAAACAGCAGCATGGGGATTCCTCCGCCAGGGATCAGTACATCGCTGCCACTGGCCACCAAGGGTTTGGCCTGTTCGGTAAATAGACCCATGACATTTTCAAAATTTTCTTCCGACTCAAAGCCAGCCATGATCTGTCCTGGTTCGAAGGTCATCGCGTGCACGCCCGTAACCCTTTCTCGCAGTCCGTACTTGCCGATCTGATGGTGGAACCAAGGGATGAAGCGGGGATTGATGGTGACGATGCCACTTTGTTGGCCCAGTTGACAGCTATACAGCATAGTCGCCTCGCCGAGGGCTACGACGGGAATATCCACCACCGACCGAGCCTCGTACAGGCCCGCATCCTGGAAATGGCCGACGACGAAGGCATCGTAACCTTCCCGTTCTGCCTGAATGGCATTGGCGATCATCTCACGGGCGCAACGGAATTCAACCAAGGGATGTGCATAGGAATTGAACGGCGTGATGCCAATGACCTCTACCTTTGTTCCTTCATCGACGATGTCAGCCAGATGGACGCGCAGGTTGTCCCAATAGGTCGCACCGTTTTCGTAGTCGACATAGCTTTGATAGCGAATGCGGATTGGCGCCATGGCTTCCTCAATATTCCGGTTTGCTGTGTAGGCTAACACATTTTATGACGTATGCTCTTCAGCCTTCTTGAGGAAAACCTGTGCGAGCACCCAATCTTCTGGCCATGATGGCAGCGCTTTATGGCCTTGGCCTGGCAAACATATTTATCCGATCCTCCATGGGCGTGTTGGCGCCAGAGTTGGCTGTCGATCTGGCCTTGTCGCCGGAAATGCTTGGCGCCATTGCCTCAGCCTTTTTTCTGAGTTACGCGCTGATGCAGATTCCTACGGGTCTGATGCTCGATCGCTTTGGACCCCGTTTGACAGTGAATGGCCTGTTTCTGTTAACCGTGATCGGAACCTTGTTGTTTGCGCTGTCGCCGTCCGGGCCGATAATGCTGATTGCCCGTATCCTCATGGGCGTCGGCTGCGCCGGCGTATTTGCGGGTGCTTTTTTGGTCATTGCCCGGTTTTACCCGCCTGCGCGCTTTACGCCTATTGGTGCCACGTTGAATAGTTTCGCCATGCTTGGGACCTTTTTGGCCACGATTCCGCTCGCCTATCTCGTTACGATAATTGGGTGGCGCGATAGTTTTGTATGTATTGCCATTTTCATGGCCCTGGTTGCACTGCTTGCCGTGGTGGCGGTGCGTGACCAGCCGCCGGGTGTTGATGCTAAGTCCCAGCGCGAAAGGCGGGAATCGTTGCGCTATGTACTTGTCGGCTCCTGGGCGGTTATGCGCACACCCAGTATTTTAACCATCACTTCTGGGGGGATTGCTCTGTCGGCGGGCAACGCCATTTTGGGAATTTGGGGTGGCCCATACCTAAATGATGTCCATGGCTTAGGCCAAACGGAACGAGGAGCAGTGCTGATCTTTATGGCTTGTTCGGGCATCCTCGGGCATTTTCTGTACGGTCAAGCCTCTCGCGTTATTGGTTCTCTAAAGAGTTTGGTTCTAGGCGGTACGGCGGCCATCTCAGTAATCATGGGGACCTTGGCGTTATTACCCGCACCGAACGTGATCACAGTGACCGTGCTGTTGGCGGCCTTAGGCATGGCCTGTGGCTTTCCTACAATAATGCTGGCCCACAGCCGAGCCCTGGTGCCCGATTATCTTATCGGCAGAGCCCTGACGACGGTGAATACCGGTGTAATGATTGCCATTGCAGCCATGCAGATGGCCATCGGTGGAATTATCGGCAGCGTGATGATTTCTTCTGACGGGCAGGCGACGGCGGGGGGTTATAGGACGGCTTTCGGTTTTTTTGCCGTAATGGCGGTATTGACCTTTGTGATTTATTCCAGGGCTAAGGACGCTAAACCGCGCTAAACTGCGGATCGAAATTGGGAGGGGACACTCATGGGCTGCCGCGTTGGCGTGGACATTGGCGGGACGTTCACGGATTTTTGTGTTTTTGAAGAGGAAAGCGGCGCCTTGCATACCATGAAGGTGCTATCGACCCCAGACCGTCCGGGCGAGGAAGTACTGAAAGGCATTGCCGAACTAAAAAGCCGATACGGTTTAGTGCCTGGCGACGTTAGTTATTTCACCCATGGTACCACTGTGGGTGTCAATACGGTGATCCAGCGCAAGGGCATCAATCTTTGCCTGTTCGCCACCGAGCATTTTGAAGACGTCCTGGAAGTCGCTCGCCTAAAGATGCCGGATCCTTATGATTTATTCTCTCGGAGGCCAGACCCTTTGGTGGGCCGCGAAAAGGTTTTTTCTATTCCCGGACGAATTCTGTTCGACGGCAGTGAGGATGAGCCCCTAGATGAGGACGCTGTTTGTTCCGCGGTTGCAGGTGTCCGCGCAGCAGGCGGTGAAGGCATTGTCGTCTCACTGCTGCATGCCTATCGCAATCCTGCGCACGAGGCGCGCGTGCTGGAAATTGTAGGCCAGGAAGCACCGGATCTTCTTGTGGTGGCATCGCACCAGGTCTGGCCCATAATCCGGGAATATGAAAGGACGGTGACGGCATCAGTCGCAGGTTATGTGCAACCTCGGGTCAGCCAATATCTTGGTTCACTACAGGCGGCTTTGCTTGAGGCCGGCGTGACGGCAACACCCATGATCACTAAATCCAACGGCGGTGTGATGACGGCGGAGGAGGGCAAATCCAAATGCGCTCAAATGTTGTTATCGGGCACGGCCTCAGGTGTGATGGGAGCCTGCCATGTGGCTCGTATGGCGGATGTCAAACACGCCCTGAGTCTAGATGTCGGTGGGACTTCTGCTGATGTCGCCGTGGTACGGGAGGGCGAGCCACAATATGGCATTGGAGAGATGATTGGGGAGTTTCCCATATACATCCCTACGGTCTCCGTCACATCCATCGGTGAGGGAGGAGGCTCTATCGCTTGGGTGGATCCTCACGGTGTATTGAAGGTGGGACCAGAAAGCGCGGGCTCTAGGCCTGGCCCAGCCTGCTATGGCCAGGGCGGTGACCGGCCTACCATCACTGACGCCATGGTGGTCTGCGGTTTTTTGGGTGATGTGGAGCTTGGATATGGCCAGGTGACTATGCGCAAAGACTTGGCCCAGGCTGCCTTGACGCCGGTGTCTGAAGCTCTGTCTCTGGGTTTGGAGAAGACAGCAGAAGCCGTGATCAGGGTAGCGGTATCCGGTATGTATCTGGAGGTAAGTAAACTGGTCTCGCGCTACGGTATCGACCCACGCGAGATGTCACTTATCGCATTTGGCGGTGCGGGGCCAATGCTTGCTTGCAATGTAGCTCGCGAATTGAATATGCGCCGCGTCGTCGTTCCATTAACGCCCGGGGTGCTGAGCGCCTTCGGAGGATTGATTGCCGACATCAAGAACGACTTTATTCAGACGGCCTATTTCAACTTGGTGCCGGGTAACGCTAATGCCATCAGGGACGGTTTCGCCGTTTTGCGGACCGCGGCAACGACTTGGTTGCGAAACGAGCAGAAATTCACTGGGGATGCAACTCTGCTATATTCTGCTGATATGCGGTACCAAGGCCAATCCTTCGAGATTGATACACCTCTTTCTGAGAGCGATATCGAAAATTGCGATGTTGACGCCATGGCGGCAGCGTTTAATCGGGAGCACGAGCGCTTGTACGAACACGCAGATAATGTCGCGCCAATTCAGGTTATCAATTTGCGCCTTGTGGCCGTAGGCGTGCCACCGAAACCGACTTTTAAGCCCCTAGAAAGGGGAAGTGGGAAGCCGACACCATTGCATGAGACAGAAGTATACATTGATGGGGCCCGGCGATCTGCTGCGGTTTATCGACGGGAGGAATTAGCAGCGGGGGATCGTTTTTCCGGTCCCGCGGTGGTGGCTCAAGATGATTGCACCACTTGTATTCTGGAGGACTTCGTGGCGGTTGTGGATAAACATGGAAATCTCATCCTGGAATCGGAGGATTGAGACATGGCCGTTGACAGCGTGACATTAGAAATTCTCAAAAACCATTGCCGTGCAGCGGCGGAAAGCATGGCATTCGCTCTTTATCGCACCGCCCATTCTACCTTCGTGAAAGAGACTGAGGACTTCACTACTGGTCTGACCACACCCAATGGGGAGACATTCGCCACGCCTACGGAACTCGGCGCTACCTGGTTTGTGGGGTTGAATTACAAAAATGTCATTGATCTGATTGATAACTATGAGGAAGGCGATATTTGCCTGACCAACGACCCCTATTCAGGTTTTGTCTGCACTCACTCGCCCGATATGCATATTTGGAAACCAGTATTCCATGACGGCGAAATAATTTGTTTTGTCGTTGGTCATGTCCACAACACGGACGTTGGCGGCGCCGTGCCGGCCAGTCTGTCCCGTACCTTGGTCGAGGTGCACCAGGAAGGTATCCGCATTCCCCCGAACAAGATCATCGAGAAAGGAGAGATCAACGACGATGTGCTGTCCATCATGCTGGCGAACGTACGCATGCCCGAGCAGAACTGGGGAGATCTGAAGGCGCAAATCGCCGCGATGAATACTGGTGAGCGACGCGTGCACGAGATGGTCGAGAAATTTGGGATCGAGACTTTCAAGGAAGGTACTGCCCGGTTGCTTGATTACGCAGAACAACAGGCGCGAGCCATCGTTCATGGCATGCCAGACGGGCGCTATTTCTTTGCCGATTACATGGATGAGGACGTGGCCGACGGCTATCCCTGTCGCATCGCACTGGAAGTTACCATCGATGGGGAGGAGATGGTGTTTGATTTCACGGGCAGCGATCCGCAGATTGAGGGATCCGTGAATATACCGACGGGTGGTGAAGTGCGCCACGCATTGATCATGGTGGGTCTGATCTACGTGCTGTATTCCCTGGATACGCGGCTTTTTCTGAATTCAGGGGTCGGCCGGGTATGTCGATGTATTCTGCCGTCAGGCACCATTATCAATCCGGAATTTCCGGCTGCTGTGGGTCTGCGAACCCTATCGGTTCAACGGTTGCAGGCTATAATTTTCGGTGCCTTTGTCCAGGTAGTGCCCGACCGGCTGCCCGCTAGCCCGGCCAGCGGCGGCCCCATAATGAACGTCAACGCCATCGATAACAAATCCGGTCGCAGGGTGGTGGCTTCGATCGACCCCATCACGGGCGGCGCGGGTGGTAATCCGTTTGAGGATGGTGCGGAAGGGTCCGGGGCTAACTCATCCTTCTTGAAAAACACGCCGGTGGAAATCAATGAGGCTGAGGTGCCGATCCGCATCCTACGCTATGGACTTTTGCCTGATAGTGGCGGACCTGGCAAGTTTCGGGGCGGTTTAGCCACGGTCCTGGCCTTTCGAGCTGAGGCGCCAAATACGCGGGTCACTGCCCGTAACAGGGATCGCACGCGA
>CAXGCE010000034.1:0-10124 GCA_964007795.1 uncultured Alphaproteobacteria bacterium
GTGGTTCTCCGGGGTCTTGCTGACCAAATCGATGATGACGATAGCCGCGATAAAGTATTTCCAATAGGTCGGGGCGTTCCTCCAAAAGAATGTTGTGCGCCGTCAACCCACTAGCGTATCCGCTAAGGCCGCCGGAAAGTGCCGGCCGAAAGCACAACATGGCCAGATGGTCGCAACGGTCAGTATGCAGTTTCAACCGCCTTCGGCTGCGGTAGGCCCGTTCCTGCTTGTCTTCACCGCCGATATTGACTACCTCCCCGATCAAATCTCCTAAAGGGCTTTGTGAGGTCGGCCTGCCAAAATGACTCCCGAGGCCCAGATACATCAATCGAATATCCTCGATGTCCAAATCCCGCACCGGGAAACCCTTCAGGATCAGGAGGCCGCGCCCGCGGTGAACCTCTTCGCGCCAGGCAGTGATGTCCTCCAAGATTCCCTCCAAGGGGAAACAAGCAGAATTAACTTCAGCATATTCACAGGTGTCCGATTTTAATGCGGCCAATCCCGTAGCTAACGCCGAGAGATGACGATCCTCGAGTTCAACGGTCAGGTCCTTTTTTGACGCAAAATCAGTGGCTCTCCAGGCAGCGGGGTGATCAATGGGCTGGATTGTAATAGCCATGGCGATGCTCCAAACGTCCGACTATTAGGCGCCTAGGCGCCGTATCTCGCCTTCGCCTCTCGACGGCGGGCGTGCAGGGTGGGTTCGGTGTAGCCGCTGGGCTGCTCCTTACCTTTGAAAATCAAGTCGCAAGCCGCCTGGAAGGCGACGCTGTCATCGAAGTTCGGCGCCATGTCACGATAAACCGCATCGCCGGCGTTTTGACGGTCCACCACTGCGGCCATGCGTCTTAAAGTTTCCAAAACCTGATCCTCACTGCAGACGCCGTGATGCAACCAATTGGCAATATGCTGGCTGGAAATCCGCAGCGTCGCACGATCCTCCATTAGGCCGATATTGTTGATGTCGGGCACCTTGGAGCAACCCACGCCCTGATCGATCCAACGGACCACATAACCCAGAATGCCCTGGGCATTGTTGTCTAGTTCCGTCTGCACTTCATCCGTTGACAAATTCTCGCCCTGAGACAGAGGAACCCTCAAAATATCGTCCAACTCGGCCCTGCGGCGCGTAGCGAGTTCATCCTGGCGTGCTGGTACGGAGACCTGATGATAATGAATGGCGTGCAAGGTCGCCGCCGTGGGTGATGGAACCCAAGCGGTGTTAGCACCCGCAGTAGGATGGCCGATTTTAACATCCATCATCTGTTTCATCTCATCCGGCATGGCCCACATGCCCTTGCCAATCTGCGCCCTGCCCTTCATGCCGCTTTCCAGGCCGATATCTACATTCCAGTCTTCATAGGCCGCAATCCAGGGCTGTGCCTTGATCTGGTCCTTGCGCAAAAACGGCCCGGCCAGCATAGAGGTGTGTATTTCATCCCCTGTGCGATCCAAAAAGCCAGTGTTAATGAACATCAGTCGGTTTGAAACGGCGCGGATGCATTCCTTGAGATTGACTGTGGTGCGTCGTTCTTCGTCCATAACGCCCACTTTCATGGTGTTGGGTGCCATGCCAAGGGCCGCTTCCACCCGATCAAACAGGTCGTTGGTGAAAGCGGCCTCTTTCGGGCCGTGCATTTTTGGCTTCACCACATACATGCTGCCGGTGCGGCTGTTGCACCGTTCGCCCAGGCCCTTTAGGTCATGCAGAGCGCAGGCGGCGGTGATCATAGCGTCCATAATCCCTTCCGGCACCTCGTTGCCGTCCTTGTCCAGAATGGCGTCGTTGGTCATCAAATGACCCACATTGCGGACCAGCAGCAGGCTGCGGCCATGCAAGGTAATTTCCTCACCATCCGGAGCCGTGAAAATCCGGTCCGGGTTCAAACGGCGCTCCACTTTACGCCCGCCTTTTTCGAAACTATCAACCAAATCGCCCTTCATCAAACCAAGCCAGTTGGCGTAGACTACAATCTTGTCCTCGGCATCCACGGCGGCGATAGAATCCTCGCAATCCTGAATTGTAGTTAAGGCCGCTTCCAACACGACGTCCTTGACGCCGGAGGGATTATCCTTACCCACGGAATGGCTTCGATCAATTTGGATATCGATATGCAGGCCGTTGTGACGCAACAAAACGTTGCTGGGGTTTCCACCTCCAAGGTAGCCAACGAATTGACTAGGATCCGCCAGACCAGTGCTGGCGCCGGACAAAAGGGTCGCTGTCAGTGTCTTCTGTCCATCGGCATCCGCCAAACCGTATGCCGAAACCTCACCATGTGAGCCTTCCGCCAGGGGCACATGTACGTCCAGGAAGTTTGCCGCCCAAGCGATAACCTGGTTGCCGCGTTTGGGATTATAGCTATTCCCCTTCTCGCAACCATCATCTTCCGGGATCACATCGGAGCCGTACAGTGCGTCATACAGACTGCCCCAGCGGGCATTGGCGGCATTCAGGGCATAACGGGCATTCATTACGGGTACGACCAGTTGTGGCCCGGCCATTACGGCGACCTCGTCATCCACGTTGGTTGTGGAAATAGTGAAATTCTCACCTTCCGGAACGAGATAACCAATGTCGGCCAGAAACGACTGGTATTCATCAGCATTGATGAACTGGCCTGGCCGTTCCCTATGCCAGGCGTCGATCTTGCATTGCAGCTCTTCCCGTTCCGCCAACAGAGCCTTGTTCCTAGGCGTCAGGTCATTCAGAATCTCCGCAAAAGAGCGCCAAAAAGAGTCCGTCCCCACCCCGGTGGCCGGTAGGATCTGATTGGCCACCAGGTCGTCCAATATTTTGGCCACTTGGAGACCACTTCTCTGAACACGCTTCGTCATTTTACCTGCTTCCACCACTCAATTTTTTAACGTTACGCCACATAACATTTTCCGAGCGTCGATCAAATCACTGAAACCAGGGAAAATTGTGTTCGTTTTCCGTTTCACTAATAAGCGATATCCGGCTGGATCGCGAACCGTTGCACCAGACGGAAAATTATCAGTCGACCTGCCTGGGTGTGGGCCCGGCATCCGAGAACCGGCGTATCCTTCCCAGCCTGACGGCGGCAGAAAACCTAGCGTTATCCTAAATTATATTTGCACCTGGCCGAACGCCCCTTCATCGTTGAAGTGGACGAAGTCGGCTTCGAAAGCCCCCTCAAGAATATATTGAACGACTTGGTATACGTCTAGAGAACCTGACGATCGAGTTCCGCAGCACCTATTCGGCCGCCTGTTCCGCGACGGCGATGGGCTCGTCATCGACACGGATATCACCAGATTTGTTGTCTACGGTTAGATAGTGGTCGAAATAGGCCAGGGTCGGGCGGGCACCGAAGCGGTCTTCAATCCAACCCCACCATTCGTCGTTAAACCAAGCCTCCGCCGCCTCTCGGGATTCCCAAAGGTAGACACCGCCGCCACATTCTTCGCCGTTCAGAAAATCCTTACGGATAAGCCCCCTGACCTCACGATAAAGCGGCGCGCTCTTCTTGGCACCTTCAATTGAAGTCGCCTTGTCAGGTTTAGCACCCGAACGGGGAATTTGAACGATGGTGATAACCATGGAATATCCTCCGAATGAATTTCTATTCGCGTACTTAACAACAATTATCCAAAATCCCAAGACGACGAGCCGGCAGACCGTTAAACTAGTTCTGCAAACGAGCCCGACTACAGTAGACACAGGTGGGTATGAGAGTAACCAAATTCGCCATCGTTGAGGTCGTCGCCGCAAATTCGGCTGGGCGGAAACCAAACTTTTCGATGTCGGGAGAATAATGATTATGCAAGCCCGGTTTGGCATTATCGAAGTTCCACGCAGCATTGCCTCCACCATCGAGCATGCCCTGATGGCCGAGGCAGCCGGCTTCGACTGGTTCGGCGTGGCGGATTCTCAATCCTTGTTCCGGGAGTTATTCGTCACCTTAGGTGTGGCAGGTCAGGCAACCAAGAAAGTCATGATTGGCCCCACCGTGACAAATTCCCTCACCCGGCACCCAGCTGTCATGGCATCGGCCATCGCCAGCGTGCAGGAAATTACCAATGGGCGAGCCATGCTTGGCCTCGGCACTGGAGACAGTGCTCTCTATAACCTGAACGAACGACCTAAGGGCCTGAAGGGATTGCGGGATTATATCACCACCGTCCAGTCCTTGTTGCAGGGTGATCACGCCAATTTCGGCGGGCGGGACATCCATACCAAATGGATCAAAGACCATGATATTAAGCCAGTTCCCATCTATATCGCAGCTGAAGGTCCCAAGACCCTGGAACTGGCCGGAGAAATTTGTGATGGCGTGATATGCGGAATGGGCTTTTCTCCTGAAGTCGCGGAATTGACGCTTGAACATTTGACCGTTGGCGCGCAAAGGGCCGGTCGTTCTCTGCAAGACATCGATATCTGGGCCATGACCCGCGTTAATGTGGGTCCAGATCGCGGCACACTGATCAATGAAATTCGTATGGAACTGGCCTCCACTGCCCACCACGCCTTCCGGTTTACCCAGGAAGGTAAGCTGATACCAACAAAATTCGCGGAGACCATTCGCCGGGTACAGACTGGATACAGCCCTGCCAACCACGAAGATCTGGGCGAGTCGCCGAATGCCGGACTAATGGGTGATACGGATTTCCTGGAGTATATGGTAAATCGTTTCGCCGTTGTCGGCACGGCAGATGAATGTGTCGAACGCATCCAGGCGATCCGGGCTAATGGCATACACCAGTTCATTTTTACCGGTTTCGTGGACAAGCGAGCCGCCTTAATCAAGGCCCTAGGTGACACCGTGTTCCCAAGGTGCCGCAACTAGATCGTTCCGTCTCGGAAGGGTTCTCAATGCCCAGGGCGTCGAGTTGCTGTGCGCCGATCTAACTGGTTAGGGGTTGCACATCGACGGCGCCTTGGCACGGGACACCGTCAATTACGCCTTAGAGACCAGGGTGGCCAGTACCTCCTTCGAATGTTCGCCCAAGGCCGGCACCTTGGGCACAACACCCACCGTGCCGTCAGAAAACTGAAACGGCGGGTTGGGCACCTTGAAACCGCCTTCGGTGTTGTCAACATGCACCATCAGGCCGCGGGCCACGCTTTGCGGATCTGTCATGGCTTCGCCAATCGTTCTGTAACGGGAACAGGGAACCCCAGCTGCCAGCAATTCGTCCTCTGCCGCGCGCGATGTGCGCTGCGAGGTCCAATCCTCCATAACCTCGACTACCTTAGGCCAGTTCTCACGGCGAGCGGAGACAGAATTAAAACGGGGATCATTGAGCCATTCAGGATGACCCATGGCATGCGCCATATCCCCAAAGTTCCGAGGTGTGACAGGTGTTACGATGACAAAGCCGTCAAGGGTCCGGGTCGGCGTATACAATATTTTTGGCTGATCAGGTGGATTTTGCGCGATCTGGCATTCGTGAACCAGCAAATTAATCATCGAATCCATTAAGGCCACGTCGATGAATTGCCCCCCACCATGGCGGTCCCTTCCCAACAGAGCAGTTTGAATTGCACCAAAACCATAGGTTCCCGCCAGAACATCCGCGATGAATATGCCGCTCTTTTCCGGCCGTGTCAGTTCATCCTGATATTCCAACTGCGCCTGATCGAAACCACTCGCGGCATGCACGATAGGGGCATAAGCAGGATCGGCGGCCCGGGGGCCTGTCTGGCCAAACCCTGAAATTGCGCAATAAATCAAATCCGGATGATCGTCGGCCAAACGGGCGTAATTCAAGCCAAGACGATCCATAACGCCAGGCCGGAAGTTTTCTACCACTACGTCCGCGCTCGCCACCAGATCAAAAGCCGCCTTGTGCCCCTCATCACTACGCAGATCGAGCACAACGCTTTTCTTACCGCAATTTAGATGGCCGAAATAGCTGCTGACACCATCACTCATCGGTGTTGCTTTGCGGATGTAGTCACCGTCGTCCGTTTCAATCTTAATTACCTCAGCGCCACAGTCCGCCAGCAGACGGGCACAATATGGGCCGGCTATCATGGTCGTAAAATCAATTACCCGTAACCCTGCCAAGGGCGGCTTGGAAAGATTATTAACCATATTCTTAAATCCATTATTCACTACAGATCAAATCTGGGCTGCCATTCCGTCTCCGGACGGATCCGAACCGCCATCCAACTTGCCATCAATGATGCGGATAGCCTGAAGGACGGGCATCATATAACTGACCGCATGCCGAAAAGTGGGATAACCCCGCGCCTGCAATTCTCGTTCGGTTGACCGCAAAATACGGTTCGTTATTTCAATAGTGTCAGATGTGGCTGTGAAACGGGGTGCAAGCACGGCTTCCTGTGCCGTCATATTAAAATCGACCACATTAAGGATAGCCTGCAGGTTGCCCATTGTGATGGTGGTGCCACCGGGAGACCCAACTAGAAGGAATGGTTTGTCATCTCTGAAGACGATGGTAGGCGACAGGGCAGTGAATCGGGCCTTTCCCGGCGCCAATGATCCGGCATGCCCGGGACGAGGATCAAACACCATCATACAATTGTTGTACATGAAGCCCAGACCTTCAGTCACCACGCCTGAACTGGATCCCAAAGAATGGGTCATCGAAACGCAGTTACCTGCCGTATCGGCGACGCAAATATGGGTCGTTTCCTTGCTTTCGCCGCCACTTTGTATGCGCGGCACCGACGTCATTTCGCCGCGCTTGATACGTTCAGACATGGTTTTGGCGTAGTCCTTGGACATCAATTCATCGAAGGGGATATCGAAAAAACGAGGGTCACCCATGCGGGTGTCCTTATCCACTGTAGCGATCTTCATGGCCTCTGATACCGTCGCGATGTAATCGGCTGAGTTATGTCCCATGGCGGTGAGATCGAAATTCTCGAGAATATTTAACATCAGTACGATCATCAGGCCGCCGCCGGGCGGTTGGTTGGTCGCGACACGATTACCCCGATAGGTCGTCCACAATGGATCTATGGTTTCCGTTTCGCAGGATTTGAGGTCCTCCAGTGTAATCAAGCCGCCATTAGCGTGCATATCTGCGTCAATCTGTTGTGCGATTTTCCCGGTGTAAAATTCGTCCACGCCATGCTCGGCGATGCGGCGGTACGTCCGGCCCATGTCCGGGTTCCGCAAGATCTCGCCGATTTGATAAAGGCTACCATTGGGCTTTGTATAGATCTTAGCCGTCGACGGATCGTCCGTGAGTCCGCGCATTCGAGCTACACGCCCCGCCTCGGCACCACGGTTCCAAAAACTGCTGACCGCGGGCCTGACCGCAAAACCCTCCTCACAATATTGAATTGCTGGTCCCAGAACCTCTGTCAGAGTGCGTGTGCCGTAGAGACGCATGGCTTGGTCGAAAGCCTTGAGGGTCATTGGCGTCGTCATGGATTGATAGCCGATTTCATTCAGCTTTCCCTTGAGAATAAAACCGAATCCATCGTCACATTCCCGGTCGATGATGCCTTCCCACATCTCCGGCTTAGTTGCCAGCGGTGCGCGTCCATGAAAATCAATACAGGTATGCACACCCCGGTCGGCGAGATACAGATGCATTGAGCCAAATCCAGCAATGCCGCACATTTGTGGATCCACCGCTGTTTGCACCAATGCGGCGCCGACGGCTGCGTCTACTACGTTGCCGCCGTCCCTAAGAATATCCAAGCCTGTTTCCGCCGCCTCCGGCTGGGGAGCGACAACCATGCCTTTTGTCATCTTTCGTTACCTCATACTCCTGGCTCACCGGCATGATATCGTGCAATGAAAGGTCCATGCCAACGCTTTACACACACCCCAACCGTGACGACAATAACGGATCAAAAGCGGGAGTCGACAATGAGAGTTTTAGCGGGCACTAGCAAAGGTATATTTATCATCAATGACGGCACGACCCATCAGTTGTTAGAAAGCCGGGGCGTAAGGGATTTGGTCTGTCTCGATGGACGTCTGTTCGCTGGCACGGGTGCGGGCCTTTACATTTCCGACGATGATGGCAAGACCTGGATCCTATCGGGTCTTGAGGATTACGAAGTCTGGCAAATACGAAGTGGTGGAGAAGGGGTCTTTTACGCCGCGACGCAACCAGCCGCGCTATTCCGCAGCGAAGATGGAGGGTCTAGCTGGCTGGAAGTTACTTCCTTCACGGAACATCCCGAGGCTTCGAAATGGTGCATACCCTTAACGCCCCCACTACCTGGCCGATCACGTGCCCTGGTTATCGATCAGGATAATCCTAAGCGTATTTGGGTGGGCGTGGAGGTCGGCGGCATCATGCAAAGCGATGATGGCGGAGAAACCTGGTCATTTACAATGCCGGGTGACAATCCCGATCTGCATATGATGTTCGCCCAGCCTGGCCAGTCGGATACACTTTACGCCTCCACGGGATACGGCCGCCCCAACGGAATAGCTGAAATGATCGAAGGCAATGCTGGCGTGTTTCGCTCCGAAGATGGCGGGGCCAGTTGGCAATACGCCTGGGAAGGTATCACACCTCGGTATTCCCGGCCGATGTGTATAGATCATCGCCCACCCCATGGGTTGACAGTGGCCTGCGCACCAACGGCGTTTTCGTCTTATAAGGACGAGGGCGGCGCTGGCGCCATGTTATTGCGTTCCGAGGACCGGGGAAATTCTTGGCGCTCCCTATGTGACGGAGCCCATACTCCCAGCAGGGGCAACATTCATGGCCTTGCAACCGACAGCGAGTGCGTTGGCGGAGTTGTCATTGGAACCGATGACGGTGAGGTCTGGCGGATCAGCAATGATGCCCAATGGACAGCGTTGGCCGACAACCTCCCGGCGGTCCTGTCCGCGATTACACTTTAGGTGGCCCCATCACGCCCAATCTATCAACAAATATTCAAGCCAATTAGATGAGCTTTAGCAATTGAATTTACGGTAGGGTTGAAAGGTTAGAACCTACGACCTCGAGGTTATGAGAAGTGATAATCGATTGGTTCTTATAGCCATCTGTTAGCCAAGACCTTTGATTTTTGTGCGAATGCAGTGTTTGTTTCATAAAATTGAATTGGCCGGTAATAGATTGCCAGACACCGATAAGAATTGTCTGTGGCTCTCGTTGGCACTCTTCGATAGTAATGGCCCTGAACCACCATTTCCGCTTTGACCCTGTTGGCCGACCATCACAGCCGGGGCATACTCGACGTAAATGGCTGGAAGCAGATTTATCGGAACATTTGACCGCCGTTTATGTGCATCACTTGGCCGGTCATCTGAAGGGATTCGTCGGAACCGAGGAAAACTGCTGCATCCGCGATTTCCTGCGGTTGAATGATCCGCCCCAGTGGTAGTTTCGCGGCTGTCACGGCAATTTCCGCTTCGCTGTTGCCATCACGCGGTTGCGCCGTATCCACGAGACCGGGAGCGATGGCGTTGACCCGGATATCGTGCCGGCCCACTTCCAGAGCGAAGCTCTTGGTGAATTCCGTGATCCCCGCTTTGAACGCCGAGTACACGGCCAAGGCGGCGGATGACCCGCGTAATTTTGATGTATTTGATTTTGTGGTCATTTGTATCTGGTGCTGCTTCAAATATTAATTTTGACCCTACTAGAGTCTATGATTTTAGAGAACAGAACTCTCAGGTGCTAGATACAGGGCTTTTAGCATATTTAAATCTTTGGGTTTATAAATTTTTTATATAACTCAACAACTTCATCAATATCTAATTTTAGGTGTTTAGATAAATTTGATATGGCTAATTGACTGTCCATGAAGTTATATTGATCCAAATCAGGTTCCCAACCCACTAACGTTATGAGTTTAGGTTTGCCAGATTTTTCAGGCACAACCAATGCCAACTCCCTGACCCTTCTGGAGACGCTTCTTCCGCCTGTACTAATAGCATCAACAATGACAATCACACCAATTTTACTCAAGGCTTTATTAGGGACTTTTAATGGGTTGGTGCTAAAAACTCTTATTACATGCTCAGGTGAGCCGGCATACATTGTTGTGCCAAATGGACCACCATCATTTGACCATTTCAACATTTTTGCCACATCAGATTTCCATAAGTTTGCTTCGTGTGTATCACTTATGCCTGGTATTAAGAGATATGTTTTTGTTAAACCCTCTTCTTGTTCAGGACTCTCAAATTTTGGTCCATATACATAAG
>CAXGCE010000035.1:0-10015 GCA_964007795.1 uncultured Alphaproteobacteria bacterium
GTCGGGTATTGACAAGAATAACACTTCGGACGGATCACAGCAGTCTACCCGAACCAGACGATAAGGCCATTGAGCAAATGGTCGCCACCGTTGCTGTGGCTAATGAAAAAACGTCCACAGTCCGTTACCTGGCGAAATTGACCGTACGGTTTCATCGTGCTGCGGTTCGGCAATTGTTGCGGGATGCTGGCATCCGCTTCTCTGAAACTCGAGCCAAGCCAATTCTCGTGTTGCCGGTGTTGGAAAAAGGCGCTGCGCTGTCGTTATTCGAGAACAGCAATATTTGGCGCAATGCCTGGGCCGGGCTGGATTTGGCCCAGGATGCCTTGATGCCACTGCGTCTGCCGTTAGGCGATTTAATGGATATCACCACGATTACGGCCCAGGCTGCCTTGGCTGGTCGGGACGATCTCTTGAAAGTTATCGCCCACCGGTACGAGGTGAATAATATCCTAGTTGCCCATGCGGTTCTAAATATCGATTTGAGAGCTGGTGGTCTGCCTCGGGTCGCTGTCAATTTACTGCGCTTTGGTCCCGGCGGCAAAAGTATCGAGGTGCTTGACTATACTGTTCGTGTCGGCAACGATTTAGAAGAGGCGATGGGCCGGCTCGCTTTGCTGGTAGCTATGGATCAGCAGGAACAGTGGAAACGGCGCACCCAGTTGTCTTTTGGAGAAGAGATATCTCTGTCAGCATTGGTGCCACTTTCGGATTTGTCAGACTGGCTGACAGTACGCAAACGGTTGGCAGCTTCCGCCATGGTCAGTGGCTTTCAGCTGCAAGGAATTTCCCTTCAGGATGCTCAGGTTGTAATTAACTATCTAGGTGATGCCGACAGTCTGGCGGTTTCGCTAGCACAGCGCGATTTAAAACTTGTTCTGGTAGACGGATTTTGGATGCTTAGTCTGGTTGGGGTGAATAAGGGGACTAGCAAGGATAGTGTAAGATGACTCTGCCCAATATGATCTCCCTGGCTCGCTTGTTGTCGGTGCCTTTCAACGTTTGGCTGATCATGATTGATCATTGGCGGATGGCCCTTTTCGTATTTTGTCTGGCGGGTCTTTCCGATGCGGTTGACGGCTTTCTGGCCAAGAAATTTGGAATGCAATCCCGGTTGGGCCGGTATCTGGATCCTATTGCAGACAAGGTTCTTTTGGTCTCTATTTTTATCGTTCTGGGGGCCCAGGACCATTTGCCGCTATGGCTGGTAATCCTGGTTGTCAGCCGGGATATTTTGATCGGCGGGGGGCTGTTTTTGCTTTACCTCTTTGATCAACCTTACGAGCCGAAGCCACTTTTCTCCTCAAAAATTAATACGGGAGTGCAGATTATTTTGGCCGCTAGCGTTATTGCGGTTTTTGCTTTTCCCCTTGAGGAAGCTTCATCTTTTGTCCAAATTTTGGTTATGGCTACGGCGTTTGCCACAGTCGCTTCTGGCACGGAATACCTGATTGATTGGTGGCGTCGTATGAACAAGCTAGAGCAAGAATGATGTCGGCGCGTAAACAAGCAGTATACTGGCTGATTACCCTGGCCGTTTTCGTTACCTTGGTTTGGCTGCTCAGTTCTATTCTTTTGCCCTTCGTGGCAGGCATGGCAGTGGCTTATTTCCTCGATCCGCCGACTGACAAGTTGGAAGCGCGCGGTTTATCCCGCACTTTTTCAACTTCCACCACCGTAGTGGTTTTTCTTATTCTAATGATCTCTGCAGTCCTGTTGCTAATTCCTATCCTGCACAATCAAATCGCTGGGTTTGCAGAGCGATTGCCTGGTTATGCCACGGGCCTACGAGATTCCGCTCTACCGGTACTGGTTGATTTGGGTGGCCGGCTCGGGATCGATGTCAGCACTTCGGCCGGAGACGCGCTGAAAGAGATAGCTGCGGATGCCGTGCGTTTCAGTTTCAAGCTGTTGCGTCAGGCCTGGAGCGGCGGCTTAGCGATATTCAACATCTTGAGCTTGTTAGTCATTACACCAATTGTCGCCTTCTATCTGTTGCGGGATTTTGATCACATGATCGCGGCCTTGGATGAGTGGTTGCCTCGCCAGTATGCGCAGACCGTACGCGGCCTATTGGCGGATATCGACAAGGTCATGGCGGGTTTTATTCGAGGTCAGGGCACCGTCTGTCTGATTTTGGCATGCTTTTACGCTCTGTCCCTAACGTTGGCGGGCCTGGAATTTGGGCTGATCATTGGCTTGTTCAGCGGTTTCATTTCCTTCGTACCGTTTATCGGGGTTTTGCTGGGACTTCTACTGTCTATGTTGATTGCTTTAACTCAATTTTTGCCCGAGGGCGAGTATGCCCGTATTGCTGTGATCGCGATGATTTTTGTTATTGGCCAAGTGATGGAAGGTTACGTTTTAATACCACGACTGTTGGGTGACCGAATTGGTCTTCACCCCGTGTGGGTCATGTTTGCGTTATTGGCCGGTGGTGCCTTGTTTGGCTTTGTTGGCGTTTTGATAGCTCTTCCGGCAGCTGCGGCTATCGGTGTCATGGTTCGCTTCGCCCTGGCCCATTACCTCGATAGCCGGTTGTATCGGGGCTATGATGGACCGGGAAGCGACGGCGATAAAACATGATTAAGTCCGATCAACTAGTCCTAGACTTGCCGTTTCGTACGGCTCTGGGCAGGGCCGATTTTTTTGTGACGCAGAGCAATGAAGAGGCCGTTGCGTGGCTGGACCGTTGGCCCGACTGGCCTGGGCCTGCCATTTTCTTGCACGGCCCCGAAGGGTGCGGTAAGAGCCATCTGATACGAGTTTGGTGCACCAGGAGCGAGGCTGTGGCGATCAAGCCGGCACAACTGACGATTGCTGCCGTACCGGAAATTGCCGGTTACGGTTCTGTTGCGTTGGATCAGGCGGACCATATAGTTGAGCATGAGCCGTTGTTGCACCTTTACAATCTTTTGCGCGAACAAGGTGGCTCCTTGCTGTTGGCATGCCGTACACCACCCAGACAGTTGCGGATACCCTTAGCTGATTTGCGCTCCCGGCTTCTGGCGGCTCAAGCGGTTAGGATCCTGCCGCCGGATGACAGACTTTTGATAGCAGTGATGGCAAAATTGTTCTCTGATCGACAGGTGCGGGTTGGCCAAGATGTGCTAGCGTTTCTGGTCGCTCGGATCGAACGGTCTTTTGCCGCTGCCGAGCGGGCCGTGAACCGTCTTGATCATGTTTCGTTGTCCGGGCAACGGCCGATCACTGTACATTCGGCGAGTGCCGCGATTTCGTCTTTTGACGAAGTGTAGAATGTGAGATGATAAACTCAGGAATAGCTAGCAGATCCTCGTGGACGGCAGGGATTTTCCGGGTGCCCCTTAAAAATTATGTCGCTTGGGGGAAACAAATATGAGTTTAAGAATAGTTTTTGTCGGATTTCTGTTCTTCACCTTATTGTTAGGTGTTCCGGCTTGGGGCGAAGGGGTGGTAGGCACCTGGGCCACAGATGGGGACAAGTCGCATGTCGAAATTGCACATTGCGGATTGAAGTTTTGCGGCATTATTGTCTGGCTGAAGGAGCCATTGGACGATGACGGAAAGCTGAAGCATGACGCCAATAACCCGAACAAAATTTTGCGAGACCGTTCCATTGTTGGATTGCCGCTGCTGGCCAATTTTGTCGCATCAACCGAAGGGAATGTATGGGAGGACGGTACTATCTATAATCCCGAGGATGGGAAAACCTATTCCTGCACCTTGACATTGCTGGATACCGAAACCCTAAAAGTTAGGGGTTATGTTGGTCTGCCCATGTTTGGCAAGACACAGATTTGGAAGCGGGTAAACTGAGGGCAATTCGAAGGAGAGCTTAAAAAGTGGCGCTGGCAAATCGGAAAAATGGAGAAGGGCTCGTCGTCCCGTCTGAACCCATCGAACCGGGCCAGCGCTATATCAACCGCGAACTTTCCTGGCTTGCCTTCAATCAACGCGTTATGGAAGAAGCGTTGAACCCTGCCTATCCTTTGCTAGAGCGCTTGCGCTTTCTTTCCATATCGGCGACCAACCTGGACGAATTCTATATGGTGCGCGTAGCCGGTTTGCACGGCCAGGTGCGGGCCGGAATCGATCAAGTCAGTGATGATGGCCGTACCCCCGCACAACAGTTGACGGCCATTAATCAAATGGCCGGCAAGATTATGGCCGAGCAGGGCCGTTATTGGAATGAATTGATTGGGGAACTGGCTGCTGCCGGTATACAGCTGGTTGAACCAGACGATTTGTCCGAAGGGGAACGGGACTTCTTGGCATCACATTTTCTGCAACGGATTTTTCCGGTCCTGACGCCGTTAGCGATCGATCCAGCCCATCCATTCCCCTTTATCCAGAATCTAGGATTCGGCATGGTGCTGCAATTACGAAGGGACATCGACGACAGCTTCATGAATGCCCTGGTGCCCTTGCCGCAACTAGTGGAAAGGTTCATTCGCCTGCCTGGTGAGGCAATCCGTTTCATAAGCGTGGAAAATCTTGTGGGTTTGTTTCTGGACCAATTGTTTCCAGGTTATTCAACGGAAGGTCGGGGTCTGTTCCGAGTGATACGGGACAGTGATATCGAAGTAGAAGAGGAGGCCGAAGATCTGGTTCGCTTCTTCCAAACAGCCCTGAAACGGCGCCGGCGCGGCAGCGTTATTAGTCTTTGGATGGACGCGGCTATGCCCGACGACTTGGGGCGCTTCGTCGCCCGTAATTTGAGTGTAAGCCAGCGCGAGGTGATGGCGGTGGATGGTGCCCTGGGACTTGCGGACGTGGACCAGTTGATTGTCGATGACCGGCCAGAGCTAAAATTCCAACCCTATAATCCCAGATTTCCTGAACGTATTAGGGAACTTGGCGGCGATTGCTTCGCGGCCATTCGAGCCAAAGATATATTAGTCCATCATCCTTACGAGAGTTTCGACGTGGTGGCGCAGTTCCTTAGTCAGGCGGCCGACGATCCGGACGTCATTGCAATCAAACAAACATTGTATCGGACATCGGACGATTCACCAATCGTCAAGGCCTTGATTACTGCTGCCGAGAGCGGCAAGTCCGTGACCGCTCTAATCGAACTGAAGGCCCGATTTGACGAGGAAGCCAACATAAAATGGGCCGGTGATTTGGAGCGCGCCGGCGTACATGTAGTCTATGGTTTCATGGATTTGAAAACCCATGCCAAGGTATCTTATGTGGCTCGCCGCGAGGGTGATGAACTATTGACTTATGTGCATTTTGGAACAGGCAACTATCATCCTGTCACAGCTAAGATCTACACCGACCTGTCGTTCTTTACTGCCGATCCAGAATTGGGGGCGGATGCGGCCGTCTTGTTCAACTATTTGACCGGATATGCTCAGCCAGACCATTTTGAACGCCTTGTAATTTCCCCCATGGGAATGCGGGATTCCATCCTGTCCTTGATTGAACAGGAAATTAACCATGTAAAGGCCGGGCGCACTGGGGCTATCTGGGCCAAATTGAATTCCTTGGTAGACAGCCAGATTATCGATGCGCTGTATGAAGCCTCGAACGCTGGGGTGAAGATTGACCTAATCGTCCGGGGAATTTGTTGTCTGCGTCCTGGTGTTCCCAACATGTCGGAGAATATTACCATTAAAAGTATAGTTGGGCGGTTTCTGGAACATAGCCGCATTGCCTGTTTCGGAGCCGGTCACGGTCTGCCGTCAGCCGATGCGAAGATTTTTATATCCTCGGCCGACTGGATGCCTCGGAACTTTGACCACCGTGTCGAGGCCATGATCCCCATTAATAATGCCACAGTCCATGAACAGATTATGGGTCAGATCATGGTGGCTAATTTTAATGACCGGGTGCAAAGCTGGTCTTTGAATGCCCAAGATCAGTTTGAGCGCTTGGCATTTCGGGACGACGATTTCTCTGCCCATCGTTATTTCATGACTAATCCAAGCCTATCTGGTCGAGGCAGCGCCTTAAAAAGCAGCAAGTCCAAATTGCGGCTTGCCCTAGATCGGGAATAAGCGGAAATACAGACATGCCGCCCCGTGAGGTTTCAAACGGCCGTCTGGCGGTGATTGACGTCGGTTCCAATTCGGTGCGTATGGTGGTCTATCCTGCCACTGCCCTTGCTGCGCCGCCCCTGTTTAACGAAAAAGCCATGTGCGGTCTGGGCCGGTTTCAAGATCCTGGCAGCAGGATGTCTGATGTTGCTATGGATAGGGCCTTGCGCATCATTCATCGGTTTGCCCATCTGGCCGATGCTATGGACGTGAGCCTTATTGATGCAGTGGCGACGGCAGCTATACGCGAAGCAGTGAATGGAGAAGCGTTTATTGATCAAATCAAACGGGAAACAGGCATCTCCGTACGAATTCTGACGGGCCAGGAGGAGGCCCGTCTGGTTGCTCGGGGTGTGTTGGCCGCTAATCCAGGCACACGAGGATTGGTTGCTGACCTAGGTGGCGGTAGTCTTGAACTTATCCACCTTGATCCAGCTGAAAGTGACGGTGTTGGCCAGCGAATCAGCTTGCCGCTAGGTACATTGCGACTGGCAGCAAGGTCAGATCTAGAGGGGGACGATCTTGACCGCCATATCGATGAGGTTTTGGGTACAGTCAAATGGATGTCAGAGTTCAAGGACGGACTGCTTTACATTGTCGGTGGAGCCTGGCGCAGCTTGGGTCGGTTGGAGATAGCACGCATACGTTATCCAATACGTGTACTTCATGGCTATGCCTTGTACGCGGACCGGGTCAGCGACATGTGCCGGCTGTTTGCAGGCCTGAGCCTTGAAAGCCTTAGCCGGATTGAGGTCGCGCCACGCGACCGGTTGGATACGCTAGCCCCGGCGGCGCGGGTTCTGGGCCGGCTACTGCGCTACAGTGGCGCTGTTAAAGTGGTGTTTTCTGCCCACGGTTTACGGGAAGGAATTTTGTTTGAACATCTGCCTACTGCTGACCAAGAAATTGACCCATTATTGGCCTCGTGCCGCTTGACCGCTTTGGCGACAGCTAGAGATACAGAAAATGGCCTGGGACACGGTCATGGTGATGGGGAGAAGTTAACAGGTTGGCTTGCGCCACTTTTTTCAGGCGAAAGTGGTCAGGATAATCGCCTCCGTTTTGCGGCAGGGCTGTTGAGTGATATCGGCTGGCGCATTCATACTGACGAACGGCCTGACCATGTCATGGCCGACGTCATGCGCGCACCACTTATCGGTTTGGATCACAAGGAAAGGGTCAAGTTGGCGTTGGCAGTAAGGTTCCGCTATACCCATCGCCTTGATAGCCATTGGATAAAACCCTACGAACGCTTGATCGAGGAAGATGATCACATGTGGTCGCGGCGGGTGGGCCAGGCCCTGCGTTTGGCCCACACCCTCTCCGGCGGTATGATGAAATTGCTCGGTGACTATCGTCTGAGTATGGATGCCGGTAACATCCGTTTGCATCTAGGGCCCGATAAAGAGGATTTGGTCGGCGAATCTACAGTCAAGCGACTAACCGCCCTCGCGCGTAGCTTCGATAGAAGCTACGATATTGTTTCCGGCGCATCTCCCTAGGACAACATCCAACCGCCGTCTACGTCGATGGTGGTTCCGGTGACAAACTCATTCTGCACCATGAATACGATGGCTTGGGCCACTTCGTCCGCCGAGCCTGCTCGGGGGATAACATTGTCGGCCGTCGCTTTCGTATAAAATGCTTCCCTTTCCCCACCCTGCATGGGAACCATAGGTGTATCGATAACACCAGGTGACACCACGTTTATGCGGCGGGGTGCCAATTCCGGCGCGACAGCGCGAACCAGAGCCTCTACTCCGGCGCCGACAGACGACAGTGAAACCTGCCCAGGTTTGCACTTGCGGGCCGGTGTACCGCTTACCAACACGATGCTGCCGTCCGCTGCTAAATGTTCTGCGCCATAACGGACGACATTGGCATAACCCCAAAGCTTGTCGAATGAGGCCTGATAGCCGTCCATGTCCATACTAAGGAACGGGCCAATCGCGCGGGACCCGCCAGTCGCGGCACTGACCAAAATATCTATGGGTGCGCATTCTTGGAACAAGGCCGCCATGGCATCCCGATCTAGAACATCACATTTCTTTCGTGTAACTCCATGAGGTATGTCTCCGGCCCGATCCGGATTGCGGCTGACCGCGGAGACACTGCATCCTAGTGCGGCCAGTTGTTTGGCCGTAGCCAATCCAATTCCAGATGTGCCGCCAAAAATGACAGGCTTTTTGCCTGCCACGTCCATAGTTTATTCCTTCCTAGTCAGGTTATTCCTTTGGGTCAGAATTACCGGGCGGGAGGTCTACCGGCAAGTCCGGATTAACGTAGGGCGCTTCTAGTGCGTTACCCACATAGTCTCGCGGATCATTTGACGACCCCCGAATAACGATTTTTTTGACCCGGCGTAGAGCTAGAATACTATGAAGTATGGGAACCGAAAAACTTGGCATTCTAGAATACTCTACGTAACTAATTTTTTGATTATTCGTAGATCAGGGTGCCGTCCTCGAGGTCGGCGGCGGGTATTGTATTCTTTTCGGTAAAATAATCCTGTCTGTGGACCCAAGGTTCCTTGTCACCCTGCCGAGGCATCAGATGGATCTTGCGCATTATATAGCCGGCGTTGAAGTTCTGTTCTGTGATAAAAGGTAGTGGCTCCATTTGCCTGTCTTGTTCCCGTAAGCGTGGTGTCACCATAGAATAACCATGTTTTTCCATGTAGTTGAGCAGGCGGCAGACATAACCCGAGACAAGGTCCGCACGCAGGGTCCAACTGGCCCGAAGGTAGCCAAAGACCCAGGCCATATTCGGTATATCGGAGAATTGAATTGTACGGTGTCCCCAGCTCTTTGAGAAATCCACCGTCCTGCCCTCCACTTTGAATACCACGTCACCCATGGCGCTCATATTAAAACCGGTCGCGGTAACGATGATGTCCGCCTTCAATTTTGCCCCAGATTGCAGCAATATCCCATCTTCTGTAAAAGTTTCAATGTGATCGGTGACCACTGATGCTTTACCCTTGCGGATGCTTTGAAACAGGTCGCCGTCAGGCAGTACGGCCAGACGTTGCCGCCAAGGCCGGTAACTGGGCGTAAAGTGCTTGTTCACATCGAAATCAGGACCTAAGTGCAATCGGGCGCCGGCGATCAACTCGTTCCTGAGTGCCTCGGAATCCTCGAAAGACCTGCGCGTGACGGTTTTTTGGTTGATCAGTATATCGTTGCGCACGATGTCATGAGTCCACTCCCGCGAGACGTTGATCTTGCGCAGCATATCGCGGGCAATACTGCGGTTTGGCAAAGCAAAAAAATAGGTCGGCGAGCGTTGTAGCATTGTTATGTGCTTGGTGGCGTCTGCCATAGCCGGGATCAAGGTGGCCGCTGTGGCGCCGGAGCCTATTACCAACACCTCCTTGTCCTTATAATCCAAATCTTCCGGCCAAGTTTGTGGGTGCACGATATGCCCTTTGAAACGCTCCATACCAGGGAAATTTGGGGTGTATCCTTCCGAATGTCGGTAATAACCTTGGCACATCCACAGAAAATTGCCCGTGAACGTCAGCACATCGCCGCTGTCTATGTCAGTCACGGTTAGGATCCATTGTTTATCCTCGTTGGACCAACTGGCATCCGTCACTTTGTGGTGATAACGGATATGCTTACGGATGTCTTGTTCATCTAAGGCTTCATCCAGATATTTGAGTATTTCATCTGCCGTTGCTATTAGCGGGCCTTCCCAAGGTTTCCAGCCGTAGCCAAAGGTGAACAAGTCGCTGTCCGAGCGGATGCCGGGGTATTTGTGAGTGGTCCAGGTGCCGCCGAATGTCTCTTGGGTCTCCAGCAAGACGAAACTCTTGCCTCGACATTCCTTTTGCATGTGGTAAGCCGCATCAATTCCTGAAATGCCCGCCCCCACGATCAATACGTCAAAATGTTCCGCATGCAGACGCGGTATCTGGCGGATCTGAATATCTTTGACGATGTTCATAACCTACTCCCTACAAAATCTACCCGGCAACAATACCAAATTGG
>CAXGCE010000036.1:0-9967 GCA_964007795.1 uncultured Alphaproteobacteria bacterium
CGGAGCCTAGGTCATAGTTCAATCCGGAATGTCGATATCAAGCAGCGGCCCATGTTGTTGTGCACCGTAGATATCGGTATCGCCGAAACTGCCAGAGGGGACTAATCGCGGAACTGTAATCTTGATTGCGTAAGCGACGTCATACGGGATGATCGAGACCTGGTTCTGCGAAACATTATACAGTGAGGCAATCCGTTCGGAATTTATCGCACCGCAGTCACGCACTCGCTCATAAGTCGCCTGATCGTCAAACATCAAATCAAGGGTACAGAGCAACGCACCCGCGTTTTTCGAACGCAAAACACTAGTCAATTCGGACAGGCTGGTCATCGTCACACATCCACCAAATCCATCGGAAAGGGTTCCAGCGGATCGTCTATTTCCATTATATGCCACATGTTGAATTCATACGTCGGTCCTACCGGAATATCGGACGGAGAAAACGGAATGGCAAGATTACCCGATATGCATTTGCGGCCCTCAAAATCGGAATGCAATAGGGCTAAGCGAGCCTTTGCCATCACTGCCTTGCTGACTTCCTCATCATCGGCCAAGACTTCAGCCAAAATGCCAATTTCATGGGGCAGTGCATCCTTGACCGGCTCCCGCGATGCCATGGTGCCTGATTTGCCATAAACGTGGATAGCGAGTTTATACTCCTCCGCCCCTATGCCCAGTATAGCCACCTCCCGCCGCACTCGTTGGCGGCATGCCTCAATATAATCGTCGATGATCGTGATCAAGCCTGGATCGCGAGCACCGGCGATAAACACCGTGCGAAAACCAGCCTCGCGCACCCCTTCCAGTTTCACTGTATAACGGTTTGATCGTTCGAAACGGCTACCCGAGACCTTCACCGTGCGATCGTCATATTGTTCGTAAACCGAATCCAGCGTTACCACCGTGCCATCCGGCTCTTCGAGATGATAGGGACTAGGATTTTCGTACAGTGTGTGGGCGGCAATGCTCATCCTCGTGCAGCGGCTGCCAGGATGGCCCGGGGCAACCAGAAAATGATCTCTGTTCAGAGTTCCCACCACACAGCCCTCACCGGTCTTCGGCACTATAACGGCGCCAGCACATTCGATGATTTTTGATAAATGCCAAACCAAGCCTGGATCATAACCGTGCATCAAGGGGATTGCCGAATAGATCGAAGCATCGGTGGCGCGCCCCGCTAATACTACCTGCGCGCCAGCTTTTAATGCCTCTTGAAACGGCTCGACCCCCATCATAGCGACCACTTGGTGGGTTTGGTCGATATTTTCAGGCGTCATCTCGTCAATCGGACCCAGTGGTTCGATCTTACCCGCGCGTTGCTTAGCGTGCAGATAGTCCTTGGATTGATCAGCCTTGATCACCGCCATCTTGAAATGGTAGCCCCGTTCGGCCGCGATCTCCTCGACAACCTCACGAACTAGATCGACCTGCGGCGAGCTGCCACTGCCACCTGCCGAACCGATCAACATTGGAATACCTTTTTCTAATGCTCCCTCCAACATCAGCCCGATATCGCGCTTGATTGACTTACGACTGACAAAAGGCACGCCTGCACCCAAATAATGGGGCCCTGGATCCATGGAACCTCCATCAGCAGCTATGAAATCAAGGTCCATCTCCATGCCATGACGGAAGGCTTCTTCGTCAAAGCCATAACCCAACAAACCCGTGGTCGCCATCATCCGTAAAGATTCGCTCATCCTCTTCTCCTTTCCAGCCGATTGCCCGATAGGCACCGACACATAGCCGTGGATGCCTATTGCATCCGCGAGCGCCAATCGCCAACCTGTGGGCGTCGGACCCCAAGATTTTCACGCAATGTCTTGCCTTCGTAATCATTATGGAACAGACCGCGCCGTTGCAACTCCGGAACTACAAATTTGACAAAATCCTCGTAGGTTCCCGGCACGTATGTAGCTGCGATGACAAAACCATCGCAGGCCGGCGTGGTAAAATATTCCTCCATATGATCGGCGACTTCCTTGGGGCCGCCCACTACTGGCCGCGAGAGGCGGCCGCGCTGGGTAATTTCGACAAAGTCGCGGATGCTGGGATTACTCTTGCCGCTACCGGCGAGCACATTATCGCGGAATGTCTGTAGCCCAGACATGGATGCCAGATCCTCATCGCTAAGCGGCTCGTCCATTGGCTTGCTGGCAAAATCGAAATTCAATGCTTCGGAAAGCAGCATCAAAGAATCCTCTTCGATCGGTAGCTTTTCCAGTTCCGCGCGTTTGTCTTCTGCTTCCGCCTTGGTGGCAGCGACGACAGGCGCGATCAGATGTGCGATGCGCATGGATCCCGGATCACGACCTACTTCTACCGCCTGCGCTTTCAGGCTGGAGTATGCCTTGGTACCAAATTCAAGGTTAGGATAGCCCACGAAAACTAATTCGGCCCATTGCGCCGCAAAACGTTGGCCGCGCCCGCTTTGTCCAGCCTGGATCAGCACCGGATGGCCCTGTTCAGAACGCGGCACCGTAAAGGGTCCACGGGAGGAAAAGTATTTTCCCTTATGATTCAACCGGCTCACCTTGGACGGATCGGCAAACAGGTTAGTCGATTTATCGACAATGAGCGCGTCATCCTGCCAACTGTCCCAATGACCCAACACGATTTCTACAAATTCATCTGCCCGATCGTAACGTAGATCATGCTCGATGGTACCCTCGCGGCCCATATTCTGCGCTTCGGTATCGTTCAGCGAGGTCACAATATTCCAGGCGATACGGCCATGTGTCATCAAATCGAGGGTCGCGAATATGCGCGCCACATGGAAAGGTTCGTAATATGTAGTCGACATGGTGGCGCCCAAGCCAAGCCGGTTAGTCGCCATCGCCATGGGCATCATTGTGGCAATCGGATCCATTTTGACGCAGCGGATGCCATGTTTAACGGCATCGGCAAAATTACCTCCCGAATATTCCGGCATGCCCAGGCGGTCATCGAAAAAAGCTAGATGAAACTTTCCTTCTTCCAAGACGCGCGCAATATGGGCATAGAATTCAGGGGTGGTAAAATCGGTGCGCGATTGCGGATGCCGCCAGGAAGCAGCAAAGTGCGAACAATTTTGCGCCTGGAGAAATCCTATTAATGTCATATGCCGCATATTTGTCTCCAAAAGAACAGCCTATCCCGTGAATTGCTCCCACGCTCCTTATTTGACCTGACCTTCCTCTACCAGAAATTCAAAGTCCTAAGGCCTTAGGCAGAATTATGAATGTTTGAACTTTGGGTCTTCCTTGGCAAAAAATGCTCGTACTCCTTCCCGGCCGTCATTAGTAGCGAATGTGCGCTCCATTAGAGACAGGACTTCTTCAATCGCTGCGTCCTCCGCCAGCACGAAAGATTGGTCGATAGCCTTCTTGCAAGCCTGCAACGCCACGTTGGGACGTTGAGCTAACTCCCTAGCAAATTCCATCGCCGTTTCCACCGCCTTGCCCTTGCTAGCAAGTCGGTTGATCAGGCCCCAGTCCAAAGCCTGAACTGCCGAAACCGGCTCTCCCAGAAACATCATTTCCTTGGCCCTTGCCAATCCAATTCGTCTGGTGACCCTCAATGTGCCCCCAGAACCTGGAAAAACACCTAGCTTGATTTCAGGCAGAGAAAGTTTCGCGGTTTTGTCAGCCACGATTAGATCGCAACACACGGCAAGTTCCAGGCCGCCGCCGTACGCCAAGCCATTCAGGGCCGCGATGGTCGGTTTTGGAAAATTATCCAACTTCACCAAAGTTTCGTTTTCGTAACGTAATTTCTTCTCGACTATATTACCTTCGGCTAGATAGCCAGGAAACTCGCCGATGTCAGAACCCGCGCTGAATGCCCTCTCACCAGCCCCCCTGACCACAAGCACCAAAAGCGCAGGATCAACGGCCAGGTCATCCAAGGCGGCATTCAATTGCCGTGTCGAAGCTAACGTAGCTAAGTTCAGGGGTGGATTGTTGAGTGTTAGAAGCGCGACGCCGTTGTCGATATTGATCGTCACTTGTTCGGTCATTGTTGCACCTCTCGCGCTTTTAGCCCTTGTTAAGGTCAAGGCGTTGGAAAAGATATGTATCTAGTAATAGATCATTTCAGGCCAAGAGCGTCCCAACAATACTAATTGGAAACTAGAAAGATTTGGCCTTTACTAATGCGACATAGTTCCACTGCCCATTACCGGTTCGGATCCAAATATGAGCCAGAAACGATCAAAGCATCGCCAAGCAGTTCAAACCACCGCATTCGAACGGGCCGCTCGTCAGCCATTGATGTTGGGATTATTCTTACCCCATCAACAAGGCGCATGGAGCCCGTCGAAAGCGCCACGCCAGACTTCGTGGGACTTCGAATACAATGCCAAATGCGCGCGCAAAGCAGACCGTCTTGGTTTTGACCTGGTCTTCGCCTTGGCACAATGGCTGGGCAAGGGTGGTTACGGGGGCGACATTAAGTTCCGCGAAAACGCCATTGATCCATTTATCACTTCGGCTGGCCTTGCGCCCATCACCAAAAATGTACTTTTGGTCGCAACCGTACACATCCTCTATGGATGGCACCCGCTACATCTAGCGAAATACGGCGCGGTGATTGACCATATGAGTGGGGGACGCTGGGGCCTAAACGTCGTCACTGGGTATAAGGAGAGTGAGTTTAGGATGTTCGGCTTGGACCCAATCCCGCACGATCAACGTTATGAAATGGCAGCGGAATTCACGACCATAATGCAACGCCTTTGGTCAGAAGACGAGGAATTGACCTTTGAGGGTCGTTGGTGGCGAACCGATGGAGCCTTTGTTGCTCCCAAACCAGTAAACCGGTCCGTCATTATGGTCAACGCGGGCTCATCTCCAGCCGGGATAGATTACGCCACCGATTTTTCAGACATCATTTTTGTCACTAGTCCGAGCGGTGCCGATCCGCTCGAGACCTGCAAGACTTTGCCAGATCATATCAAGCAAATTCGGCAGGTAGCCCGTGCGAAGAAGCGGCGTATCAAGATTATGATCAATCCACATATTATTTGCCGTGATACGGAATCGGCCGCCTGGGCACAGTACAAGCGGATCCTTGATCAACGCGACGAGATTGCGCTTGGTAACTTCGTCGCTGCTTTCCAAAGCGGAGATCAAACCTCTTGGCGCGGCCATGCGAAGGAGCATTGGGCCGTTGGAGGAAATGTCCACTTGGTCGGCACGCCGGAGCAGATAGTGGATTGGTTAGTCAAACTGAAACGTGCAGGTTGCGATGGCGTGCAAATCAACTTCTACAATTTTCTTCCCGATCTGGATTTCTTCGGCAAGCAGGTGATGCCGCTGCTGCATCAAGCTGGCCTTCGGATCCCGGCCGCCTAGATTTGGTGAACATCAATTGCGCCATCAATGACGTCTTCCAACAAGACGACTTTCTTGCGGCTGATTTTTAGGCCCCGTGTGTCCCGCTGTAACTCATACTCATACCAGCCACCGCGAACCACCTTACCGATGCGTGCATCCACGGACAAGGTCATCCACTTCGCAGATGCCCGCAAAATATTTTTGTCGTGGTCCAATAGGCGCACTGTTCCAATTAGGTGAGACGTCTGGGACAACGGCATTTCAGCATAGGCCTGACCTGACGAAATTCGTTCCAATCGCGCCGCCAATCCCGGTTTGCCCACGATGTAGATCATATTGACCTGCATCTCTGGATCACTGCCCAGTTCATCTTCCGTCAGCCAGGACGGCACCCAATAGATACAATCATCCGTATACAGATCCAACCATTCATCCCATTTCTGGTGATCAAGCAAGTCTGCCTCAAGGAAAATCAGATCCCGAACGTATTCGTAAGCACTATCCGACATGACCATTCATCAATTCGGCCCAACGGCGCAGATAGCCATGATAGAGAATTTCATGGTCCCAGCGCCTAGCGCTGCTGACGACATCCGCTCCCAGGGCCTGAGCAAACTTGTCAGGCCCCTTAATCATTTCTGAAATGCCCCGCTCCATGCCGCTCCACCGGGCGTCCGTACCCAGAGAACCAATCTGACAATCTTCTAAGGCGGCCAAATCGTCCGGGGTCGCCATGCCCGTCACCATAAAGAAGTCTTCGAATTTCCGAAGTCTGGCAACTCTCGCTTCACGGCTTTCTCCTTTTGGCGCAATGCAATATACCCGAACTTCCGTGCGGTCTGGTGAAAGCGGACGAAAGACCCGAATTTGAGTCGATGATTGATCCATCAGTAGCAGATTGGGGAAAAGGTATAGGTTACGGCCCCGGCGCAGCATCCATTCCACCTTGTCAGCGCCAAATTCCTGGGTCAAACGCGCTTCGGCCTCAAACAGCGGCGCAACTGCGGTGTTCGATCGCCCAGCCCAAATGATGTTGTGGCCGTTCCCCAGATCATAACAGCCACTGGGGACCTCGCCCTTGATGCGGCCAGCCTCAGTGGAGCGCTTTCCGGAATTGTCGCCTAACGCTTCTCGTTTGCCCATAGCTTGGACAAAGATCCGGTGCACGGAAGACACGTGATAACCGTCGACGCCATTCTCCGCTTGCATCTTCCAATTGCCGCGAATGATATAGGTCTGTTGACCCGGCACCACCTCTAGCCCGTGGGGCGATTGGTCGCACAACAAATCTATAAATGGCCGTGCCGCCCCCAGATTATCATTTAATTCGCCGACATCGCCATTCAGACTGCCAAAGATAAAACCGCGATAGCTAGCAACCCGCGCCACCGGTGTCAGTCCAAGTGCCGCCTTGTCAGCACCTTGGGGCCAACCCTCGGCCTCGTCCTTAATGCGTACACAGTCTCCATTCGTATTAAAGCACCAGCCATGGAAGCGGCAAACCAAGGTGCGTGAGCGCCCCCGGCGGCGGGGCGTCAATACAGCGCCGCGATGGGAACAGGCGTTGATGAAAGCGCCAATACCGCCGTCGATTTGCCGGATAGCAAAAACCGGTTGCTTGCCAATGTAGCTGGAATAGTAATCGCCATGATTTTCGATTTGGCTTTCGTGGCACAAATACACCCAAGTCCGTTCAAAAATTTTCGACAGCTCGTTCTCAAAAATTGCATTGTCAGTATAAATACGCCGGTCGACACTGAACCGTGATGGATCCGCGCTTTGGAAGATTAAGGTTGCCGGATCCATTACGACGACCTTACCGAACCCCACCATTCCCGAAAGGTGTCCAAACCATAGACTGTGGCTTCGTCCATTTGGCCGCTTTGTTCCCGCCATAGATCCAGGGCAAATTCCGGCACACCGAACAGCAGGGGGACCTCCTCCGCGATGGTATCAACGATTTTGTCACTCAGGCCCATGCCTATTGGTTCCTACTCATCGAATTTCAGCAGCATTTCGAGATCCATCCAGCCCCGCACGTCTCGTGCATAAACAGCAGTCGCGAAAGTGGTGTCGGTCATATCAAGGACTTCCACTCGAACAAGGAACCAAAAATATTCTACTAATTTTTACTTCATTCTATTGAAAGCCATTTTGCGCCAGCAATTAAGACTGTCAAGCCGCAGCCTGCACCTAGGCCGATGAAAGGCTACAGCGTTTCTGTGTCGACACGAACGAAATTATAGAAAATTCTTTGCCCAACCACTGTAGACAATCAGGCCTTCACTCGTTCGCCCACAGCCATTGCCGAATGTTTCGGCATGAGAACACCGAGAACCAGAGCCATAAACGAAAATCCGGCCGCCAGCAGGAATGCATTTGAAAGATCCGCCTCACCCACCCATCCCGCCAGCACGGCGGCGGAAGCGGCGAAGCCGTCCATGCAAGCAAAGGCCAAGCCAAGGCTAGTTCCTTCCCGGCCACCCGCATGGTCCACCGCCGCAGCCAACAGAACAGATCGTATAGCCACCAGCATCGTCAGGGCCAAGCCCAGAGCGATTAGCGTCAATAAAATGTCAGTCGACCACCACGCCGCCAGTGCTCCAGCGGCGGCGATGCCAGCCAATCCTGCCCAAATGAACGAACGGCGTGAAGCATTTCGGTCACTGATCATATCCTTCGCCGAAATTACTGCCAGTACCAGCATTCCCATAACCATGCCGATGCTGGATCCCACGAGAGGAGGAACATCCTCTACCACCTGCTTGGCTAGCACCAGGCTGGCTCCATAAGATATGGATGCACCCGTTGCCAGGATGTATCCGATAATAAGTGGCTGCTCTTGTCTGGATTTCATCTTTGATCCGTAACGATCAAAAGGATTCCCGCCATTACCGTCATGGTCCCAAGGATAATCAGGGCGCTCAGGTTCTCATCTAGGAATATAACCGCCAGTATCAGTGCAAATACTGGTGAAGAAGCAACGATAGGAATCGCCCGGTTCAGTCCAATCCGGCTGATGCTTAAAACATTCAAGAAACGGCCCATAAGGAAGTTAGCCATACCGTAGAAGAATATGATGAGCAAGACACCGGCACTGATATCCTTTACTTCATCCCAATGCAGTACCAAGGCCAAAGGAAAGAGCAACAACATGCCGGTAAAGAGGGTAAATACGGAGGCGGTGGTAGGCCGCAATCCCTGTAGGGCTATACGAACCCAAACGTTACCTATACCCCAAGCTAATGCAGCGCTCAGAGCGAACAGAATTCCGATCATCCACTGGTACCGCCAATTAAACTCGTGCCTATGATCGATTGGAATATACTTAGGCCATCATCGCCGCCAAGAATGGGCATGCAGGCCCGTTCCGGATGGGGCATCATCCCCATCACATTACCCTTTCGGTTGATGATTCCTGCGATGTTATCAAAAGATCCGTTGGGGTTTGATTCCGGGTTGGGTACGCCTTCAGCGTTACAGTAACGAAGGACGACTTGGTCGTTCATCTCCAGTTCCCGTAAGTCCTCTGGCGACGCGTAGTAGCGACCCTCGCCGTGGGATACCGGGATGTATAAGGGTTCACCTGGCTCACATGCTTTAGTAAACAGCGTATCCGTATTCTCCACTAACAAATAGTTCCACTGACATCGGAATTCAAGGTGATCGTTGCGGAGAAGTGCCCCAGGCAACAAGCCGGCCTCACACAAGATTTGGAAGCCGTTGCAACTCCCGAACACCAATCCACCGGCCTCAGCATAGGTAACGACGGATTCCATAACAGGCGAGAGGCTTGCAATGGCTCCGGTTCGTAAGTAATCCCCATAAGCAAATCCACCTGGGAGGATGATGCAATCAAATCGACTGAGGTCGCGATCCTTGTGCCAGACATACTCCACTTCTTGCTCCAACACTTCGCCCAGCGCAATGCCAAAGTCTCGATCGCTCCATGTGCCCGGGAAAACCACTACACCAAATCGCATATCGGGGTCATGCACCTCTAGCTAACAAGTTGAGATTTGTGCTTTAAAGATTCATTTTAAAAGAGGAATCGTCGACCTTAAAAAAATAACCCAACCATCGAATCGGTTGGGCGATTATCACTGTTAGGTCATCACCTTGTCGATTATGCTCCAAGAAGCTCTGTCACGGTTGCGTTTATAAGACCTCCGTCGGCCTGCCCTTTAATCTGTTGCATTAGAGGGCCCATGACTTTGCCCTTATCACCTGGTCCCGTCGCGCCGACTTTCTCGATAATGTCCCTAGCGACAGCCTCAATCTCATCCCTGCTCATCTGACTGGGAAGATATTGTTCAATGATAGCCAGCTCCGCAGCTTCCTGTTGGCCTTCGCGGTGATCACCGCGATGATGTTCGCACTGACGCGCTCCCTCGCGCTGGGAGCCATGGCGATGATTCCCAACCTCGTGCCGGTGCTGCTGGGGCTGGGCGTCATGGCCGCCGTGGGATTTTCGCTGGACCCGGGGACGGTGATGATCGCCTCCATCGCGTTGGGGCTGGTGGTGGACGACACCGTGCACTTCATCGTGCGCTTCCAGCGCCAGCGCGCCGCGGGGAACACCACCGAGACCGCCGTGGCCCACACCCTACACGCTGCCGGGCGACCCATCGTGCTCACCAGCGCGGTCCTGC
>CAXGCE010000037.1:0-9955 GCA_964007795.1 uncultured Alphaproteobacteria bacterium
CGAGCTACGCAGCGGGCGGCGCATCTGGGACCGGGACATCGCGGGCCTCGAAACGCCCTGGGTTGCCGGCGACTTCATATTTCTGGTAACGGCTCAGGCTGAAGTAGTCTGCCTAGCACGAAAAAGCGGCCGAATTCGCTGGGTGAGACAATTGCCTCGATACGAAGATCAAGAAGAAAAAATTGATCCGATCCATTGGAGCGGCCCCGTATTGGTTTCGGATCGTCTAGTCTTGGTCTCCTCGGAAGGATACTCGGTTGCCATCTCGCCCTATTCCGGGCGTAGGCTGGGTCGTATGGAACTGCCAAAGGGGGCGCTGATACCGCCTGTGGTGGCGGACGGTTCAATCTATGTTTTAGCAGACGATGGCACCTTGATCGCCTTAAGGTGAGCCCTGATGTTCACAATTGCAATCGTCGGCCGACCCAATGTGGGCAAGTCCACCTTGTTCAACCGCTTGGTGGGCAAGCGACTAGCCCTAGTAGATGATCGCCCGGGCGTGACCCGAGACCGGCGCGAAGGCGTGGGACGCATCGCGCAATTGAGCTTTCGCCTGTTCGACACAGCCGGTTTGGAAGATGCCGCCGTTGGCAGTCTGGAAGGACGCATGCAACAGCAAACAGAACGGGCGCTGGACGAAGCAGATCTGGCATTGATGCTGATTGATGGTCGAGCCGGCGTCACGCCACTCGATCAGTATTTCGCCGGATGGTTGCGCCGGCGCAACGCATCAGTTCTTTTATTAGCTAACAAGTGCGAAGGCATGGCTGGCGGCGGCGGCCAGGCCGAAGCCTGGTCCCTGGGTCTAGGCGAGCCATTGGCTGTTTCCGCCGCCCATGGTGAAGGCATGGTCGCCTTGCACGATGCCATCCTCGCGGCGATGGAGAGTTATGCCGCCAACGGTGGGCAGACGGACGAAGTTGCTTCGAGCAAGTTGGATCCGGACAATTGGGAAGCTGACGTTGAAGACGCGGTGCAATCCCTACAACTGGCGATCCTGGGGCGGCCAAATGCCGGCAAATCGACCCTGGTGAACCACCTTTTAGGCGAGGAACGGCAGATCACTGGTCCAGAACCAGGACTGACCCGGGATGCCATTGGAACTGCCTGGCAATGGAAGGGCCAGCCTGTTCGACTGATCGATACGGCCGGTTTGCGCAAACAGGCCAAGATCACCGAAAAACTAGAGAAGCTGTCAGCGGACGACGCGATGCGCGCCATGGAATATGCCCAGATTGTGGTCTTGTTGGTGGATGCGCGCACGCCACTCGAGCGTCAGGACCTGGCTATCGCCCGGCGCACCTTGGACGAAGGCCGAGCCTTGATCGTCGCAGCCAACAAATGGGACCTGATCGATGACCGCCAAGCCGCCATGGGACAATTACGGGACCGCCTAGAAACGTCCCTGACCCAAGCGCGCGGCGTGACGGTTATTGCGATGTCTGCGTTGACGGGAAAAGGCGTGGACAAACTCATGCCTGCTGTCAGCAAGGTCTACGAAAGATGGCAAGTCAGAATATCCACCGCCGCCCTGAACCGCTGGCTGTCGGATATGACCGAGAGCCACCCGCCGCCCTTAGGCAAACATGGGCGGCGCATCCGGTTGCGCTACATGACCCAGGCCAAGACCCGCCCACCAACCTTTGTGGTTTTCACCAATCTGGCAGATGATCTACCTGATTCATACACCCGGTACTTACAGAACGGCTTACGCGATCATTTCGACCTCCCCGGCGTGCCCTTGCGCATATTGCTGCGCAAACAGGTTAATCCCTACGCCAAGGAGGGACAGGGTCAAAACCGGTCCAATAGACGTTCAATATAATTGCGTTCGGGTCGAGGGCGGGACCGTTCACCGGCGCGACGACGTAGTTCGTCCAGAATTTTCCGGGCGCGCTGCACATCAGTTTCCGAGGGCACCATGACGCGGCCGGTGTCCATGCCGCCACCCTGGAAGGGGCGCCCGGCTGGATCCTCCTGGGTTTGTTGGAACTGGCCCTGGCCGTCGTCCTGAGCCTCGCGCATCATCTTCTCCGCTAATTCCCAGAAACTTCTGGCCAGTCCATCGATCGCCTGGCGTTGTGCAGACAGGGCTTGACCACGTCGACCGTACTGCAGGGCCGTTTGGGCGTCACTCATCGCCTGATCCACGCCATCCATGGCTCCCCGGGTTTTGCTCGAAACGTCACCCAATTGACGCATGATTTCGCCTAACTGGCCACGCAGATCGCCCTGACGGCCCGCCAAATTGTTCAAGCTAGACCGCCTCCCGCTGTTCGCACCGCCCTGGTGTTCACCTTGGCTGCCACTCCTGCCCTCCTTATTGATATCTCTTTCCCAAGAAAGATGGCGACGGCGCGAAGTCTGCTGATAGGTTTTGTCCATAAGGTCCTGTTGCAACTTCAACAGATCACTCAATTTCTGCATGGCCTTTTCATCCGGCCCTTGACCCTTTTGCTGGGCGATAATGCGGCTGCTATCGAGATTTTCAAGAATCTCCTGAAGATGGCGCAACATTTTTCGTGCCGCGTCCCTGTTGCCCAATCGGCTCAATTCCTTGATCCGGTCGAGCATATTTTGCAACTCTTTGGCATCCATCGTTCGGGCGTTTCGATCCATAGGCTGTCGATGCCGGACCTGAAAATTGCGCTCCGCCCGTTTGGCCAGGACCTGGAGGTATCTATCCATAGTTTTTTGCAATTGATCCATCAGGCGTTCGATTTCATCCTGATCGGCAACTTCGGATAACGCAGCTATGAGGGCCTCCTGAGCGCTACGCAACTCCCTTTCGGCTACGGACATGACGCCGTCTTCGATCCGCAAGGCAATCTTCCACAAAATGTCCATGACAGGTGATACCGACCTACCCCGTTTAAGTTGTAGGCGGCGAGCGGTGGTCCATATCATCAAATAGGCGATTTCATCATCGCCGTAGGTCTCCGGACCCGAGGATATGGCGAACAGCGCCAGGGCCACTAATAGGCGTTTGTCCGGTGCCTGGCTTAAGATACGGCGCTGTTCGATGATGGCGCGGGCGACAGGATGGTGAAATTGCCGTTCCGGCAGGCGCAAAATTACAACCTCTGCCATGCCCACTTGGCCCCGTTGGTCTTTCGCCAGATAATGCAACATGACCCGACGGCCCGCCCAGGGATGGGGTGTAAGATCGAAGTAACCGCCGTCCTGGGATTTCGCGGCGCCGGGTGGGGAGATGGGCAGCTCTAGGCTCATCATTTCTTCCTCCTCCGGCTGTGCATTTTCCTCGGTCACATCATCCGTGCCGCTATTGGTCGTTTTCGTGATGATCGGCAGACGAATTTTCGCCCAAACTCGGGCCAATCCGTAGTCGTCACTCGCCCTATAGGACAAGCGCAAGGCTTGCCGGGACGTCACCTGCGGCGGCTTGTCACTATCGATTATGGGAGGCTGATCCGCGATGATGGCTACAGGCCATTCAGCCAGGGCAATATCCCCGGACGCGACGACCAAATGCTGCCCGGCCTCGATAGTGCCGCTGAATTCAAAATTGCGTTCGTCAATCCTCTTGAACGGAGTAGCCGCGCCATCAACCAATAGGCGAGGCACGGTTGCGCCCCCGAATACGCGTAACATGAGGGTGCTTCCTTGGACGACAGCTACGGGCTCGGTGCTATTTGGATCCAGCTTCAGCGGTGGCAGAGCCGTATACTCAGGCGGGGTCAGCCAGGCCTCCAACTCGGCGGGCGCGTTCCGAGTGGCGCTGAAATCTGGTGTAAAGGCGCGGGCAATACGTTCATCGGCCTCCAAACCGCCAACAAATAAACCCGCCACCAGCAGCAAATAGACCACGGCCCGGCTAGCCCATGGATCGAACAGCGGCAGTCCCGGACGAGGCAGACCTACACGCAGATCACGCAAACTGGCCTTGGCACGGCGTTGATGTATCCGCCAAATTACTGCTGCCTGGGCGTCATGAGCATTGGTCAGGCGATCGTCCATCGTGCTCAAGGGGCGATGAGGCAGATCGCTGTGCGTTTCCAAACGCCGGATGATGCTAACACGGTCCGGATTGCACCAATGGGTAACAGCGAACCAAATGGCGCCTGCCGACAGCAGAATGAACACGGCCAACAGTGCAATGTGCAACCAGGGCGACAAGAGCAATGGAAATTCCAACAACCCCAAGGCCAGAAACAGACCCACCGTACAGATCAGGGGCAACAAAGACTTCCAAGCGTTTTCCCAGACCAGCACCAGCCACGTCGCGGCCTGAACATACTGTATACGGTCGGGTAGCCTCATAAGCTATTCCATAGTCAATCCCACCATGGAGGAAGACGATCCAAGTCGATCATATCCTGGATTTTCTGCCGGGGGCGGACCACAGCGTACTGATCGGCCCGCACCATCACTTCGGCCACCAGGGGTCGACTATTATACGTCGATGCCATTACCGCACCATACGCCCCCGCACTACGCAACGCGATCAAATCACCGGCAGCAAACGGCGGTAATTCTCGGCCCTTGGCCAGAGCGTCCCCGGTCTCGCAAATGGGGCCAACCACGTCCGCCGGGCTCAACACCGCATCTGGCGCAGCCTGTGCCACGGGCAAGATGTCATGCCAGCTGTCGTACATTGCGGGTCGGATCAGATCATTCATAGCGGCATCGATAATGACAAAACGACGTCCTTCATGCTTTTCATGGATGACCTTGGCAACCAAGATGCCAGCATTTCCCACCAGTACCCGACCCGGCTCCAGCACCAAGTCAAGATTCCGGTTGGCTGTCATGCGCTTGACCATGCGGCCGTATTCGGCCGGTGTCGGCGGGGTTTCATCGGCATACGGAATGCCCAAGCCACCGCCCAGGTTGCAGCGCTGGATGTCATGGCCCGCCGCGCGCAATTGGTCAATCAATTCGAGAGCCCGTTCGAAGGATTCTTCAAAAGGCGCCAGGTCGACTATCTGCGAGCCGATATGAATGGCTACCCCGAGCATAGTTAAACCCGGCAGGCGCGCGCCCAAATCAAAGACGTCCATAGCCCGGTCAATTGGGATTCCGAATTTGTTCTGTTTGCGGCCAGTAGTGATCTTCTCATGCGTGCCAGCATCCACATCCGGATTGACACGAATAGATACGGGCGCCACCTTTCCCATCTCCGTTGCGACGGCACTAAGCAGGCGCAATTCCGGCTCACTCTCCACATTAAACTGATAGATGCCAGCTTTAAGGGCCTGAACTAGTTCCGCCTCCGTCTTGCCAGGTCCAGCAAACACCACATCTCTTGGCTTGGCTCCCGCTGCCAGGGCCCGCTGCAATTCGCCGCCGGAAATCACGTCCGCACCCGCGCCCAACTCCAGCATGGTGCGGATCACAGCTTGATTGGAATTGGCCTTGATGGCGTAACAAACCTTAGCTCCCGCGCCGGCCAGGGATTCAGTCAAGACCTGGTAATGGCGGGTCATGGTGGCCGTAGAATAACAATAAAAGGGTGTGCCCACAGTAGCGGCAATATCCGGGACAGGCACTTCCTCGGCATGCAATACGCCGTTCCGGTAAAGGAAATGATCCATGCCTATGACCGCCCCTTCTTCTTGAGTTTATCCCGGTCCGTGCGCTTTCCGGTGCTGCCGTCGAGCCGTTTTGGTGGCCCCTTCTTGCCGCAAGCCGACAAACCCGCAAGCGCAAGAGCCAGGATAAGGTCGCGCCGAGTCATAACCGGGCCCGCGCCTCTGCGATGGCCGCGCGCACCTGGCTGGGTGCCGTGCCACCTAGGGACGTCCGTGAGGCGACGGAATTTGCCGCACCCAGTACCTCAAACACAGCATCAGTAATGCCGCTTTCGATCGTCTGCATATCTACCAAGGTTAGGCCATCCAAATCGACGCCCCTGGCCTCCGCTAATTTCACCAAACTACCGGTAACATGATGGGCCCGCCGGAACGGCAGCCCTAATTCACGAACCAGCCAGTCCGCCAAATCGGTGGCGGTGGCATGTCCTTGCCCTGCTGCAGACGCCATGATCTCCCTGTTGGCTGACAGATCTCGGATCATCCCTGTCGTGGCGAGCACCGTCAGCGTCAAGGTGTCAGCCACTTCAAAAACCGGTTCCTTGTCCTCCTGCATGTCCTTGGAATAGGCCATCGGCAGGCCCTTCATGACCACCAAAAGTGCGTTCAGATCGCCGATTACCCGGCCGGTCTTTGCGCGGACAAGTTCGGCGGCATCGGGGTTGCGTTTTTGCGGCATGATGGAGGAGCCGGTAGTGTAGCCATCTCCCAGATCTACAAATCTGAACTGGGCGGATGACCAGTTGACGATGTCCTCCGCCAGACGGGACAGATGAACAGACAATATGGACGCGGCAGCTAGATATTCCAAGGCGAAGTCACGAGCGGCAACGGCATCCATCGAATTAGCGGCGGGCCGGTCAAAACCTAGTTCCTGAGCCGTGGCCTGGCGGTCGATGGGAAACGAAGTCCCAGCTAGCGCCGCCGCACCGAGCGGGCATTCGTTCAGACGACCACGACAATCCTTGAAGCGACCGCGATCACGACTCACCATTTCTACATAGGCCATTAGATGATGGCCAAAAGTTACCGGTTGAGCGATCTGTAGATGCGTAAAGCCGGGCATCACGGCATCGGCATATTCCTCAGCCCGGTCCAGCAATGCCGTTTGCAAATCCCGCAAGGCTGGTTCCAGGTCATCGATTTCATCCCGCAGCCATAGCCGGAAATCCAAGGCAACCTGATCGTTGCGGCTACGTCCCGTATGTAGCCGACCGGCGGGTTCACCGATGATTTCATTTAGCCGGGCCTCCACATGCATGTGAATGTCTTCCTTGGCGGCGTTATATTCAAAGTTGCCCTCAGTAATTTCCCGTTCAACCTGATCAAGGCCCTTCAAGATCGCGAGACCGTCCGCTTCGGTTAGAATTCCCTGAGCGACCAACATGGTACAATGTGCACGGCTGCCGGCGATGTCATGGCGGTAGAGGCGACGGTCGAAAAAGATCGACGCGTTAACCCGCTGCATGATATCCGAAGTGCCACCTTCAAATCGCCCACCCCATAGGGCGTTAGTGTCACTGCTATTTTTGTCTTCGGACCGCGTGTCGGTCATCTAAATGCTCCCGCCCCACGAGGAGGCCATGGCTCGAGAAAAGTATAAATCCGTGATCCCGGTTTTCGTCGCACTTGGTGTATGTCTGGCTCTGTTCACGGCGCAAGTAATAGCGCAATCCGGTCATGCTGGCGACCTGTCGAAGCAGATAACAGGAGCGATGGCCAAATTTACCGCCTCGGACGAACCGCAGCAAATACCAGCAATTAATTTCCACAACGAACAAGGGCAGAAGATCGATCTATCCGCCATGGCCGGGAAAGTGGTCCTAATCAATTTCTGGGCCACGTGGTGCGGCCCCTGCCGCCGTGAGATGAAGGACCTGGACGAGTTGCAGGCCCAGTTGGGTGGATCCGAATTTATGGTAGTGGCCCTGTCGTCAGACCGTAAGGGCATACCCGCCGTGCGCAAATTTTATGATGACAATGGCATCAAACACCTGTTGGCCTATAATGACAAATCTGGCAAGGCGCAACGCACTATGCGCGTCTTTGGCCTACCTACAACATTGTTGCTGGACCGGCGGGGACGTGAATTGGGCCGCCTCGTGGGCTCAGCGGAATGGAGTAGCCCGGAAGCCGTGGAACTGATCAGGGCAGCCATGGAGCGGGCGGGCGGTTAACAGACTTTCCGAATTCGCCGACTTGTTCTAAATTGCCAGCGCAAAGATGGTGGAGTTAACCGATATGATTATAGACCAAGTCGGTAAGGATTTCTTTTCCGAGCAAGGCTACATTTACATTCCCGGTTTGTTGGATACGGAAAAATTGCATGCGACGCGGACAGAAATCGACAGAATTGTCCAGGCCGCTCGTGGTATTGAAGATCACGATGCAGTCTATGACCTAGAGGCCAGTCATAGGCCCGATAATCCCCGCGTGCGTCGAATTAAGACACCACATCTGCATTTTCCGCATTTTGAAGAGTTGGCTTGATGACAAGCTTGCCGCCTGAGACGAAGACATTGGTATCGTCAAGCGTTGTTTGCTCGAATTGGCCATTGCTAGAGATCGTTAGAAGGAAATTTTGAAGCTCTCGAGGGATTGCTTACCCGAAACCACCGACTTCAGCTTCTTTGGTCCAGATATTCGTGTTCAGGCCTTGAGAGAAGTCATCGGACATGACAGGGCAGTACTTGTGGTGTACGACAGAAGAGAGTCCATCATAGATCAAGAAACCTGCGACACCAAATCCGAGCAACAATCCAACAAGAGGAATAATGGTGACCCATTTCTCCTTGGGATCCTTCTTTGCCAGCCATGGCTTCTCTACCTCTCCCTTGTGTACTCTTCTCGAATGGAAATATCTGGATGGGAGAGCTCTGACAGCGGAGGAGGAGCCGAAAGAAGATGCTGGTCTCGAAGCGTAAGGCGACTGAAATGGGTTTGCTCGAGGCGCAGGGGAGATATCGTCGCCGAATGGATCTCTCCTGCTTTCTGGGGTTCCGGGACGCATTGGTGTTGTCGCAGCAATCATTCCTTGGAATTCTCAAATGTTACTTACTGCAGTTAAACTTGCACCTGCTTTAGCTATGGGAAATACAGTTGTAATTAAATCATCAGAATTAGCTCCAGCAACAATGTTTGAGTTTGCAAAACTAATAGAAAAAACTGGAATACCAAAAGGAGTCGTAAATGTTGTGACTGGATTTGGTGATCCATGTGGAAAAGCATTAACTACTCATAAAAATGTTGAAAGAATTGCTTTTACTGGAGGTCCTGAAACAGCAAGGCACGTATGGCCCGATTTGTCCCCATATCGGTTTCCACCGGGACCAGATGCGCCGGTTTCTGCCAATCCCCAAGTGGAACCCAGGTGATCCCGGATGGATGTAGAGAGCCATGACGCATATGGTTCTGATGCAGAGCGAATCCCCTTTAACGCATGCCCCCCATCTGGCAAAAGTGAATTCCTTGCAGCCAACGTATAAATTACGCCACCGCCCACGAAGTACGCAGATGCACCGGGGATCGAAAGCAACGACGCCGATATCAAACCTCCCGCCGAAGATTCCGCAACCGCCACAGTTTCTCCACGGGATTTCAATAATTCCGCGACAACTGATGAATATTCCGTTAGATCATCCACCATCATTAACTCTCCCGTCTAATTCGGCAGGGTGATTTCAACGACGGCTATATAACACGGAGGTTACGTTGGCAATTTATGAACTACGCACATACACCTTGAATGTCGGCAAACTCTCAGAGGCCGTAAAACTATATACAGACTTAGGCTGGCCAGCCCTCCAACCATACAAAGATCATCTTATTGGATACTTCACAGGTGACATCGGTGCTCTAAACCAAATCGTACATCTGTGGAAGTTTGAAGACGATGCTGACCGTCGACAATTTTGGGGAAAGATTTATGAAAGATATTAAATTTATTGGAGGGCTTGCCCTCTTATTGTGCTTGGTTTCCGTACCAACTTTCTCTCCTTCAATTCTATCTGCAGATGACGTTGAAGAAGTAGTCGCAGTAGGTACCAGAAGAGAAGCGAGATCCGTTGGAGATTCACCAGCACCTGTGGATGTTATAACGGGATCTGATTTTGTTAACCAAGGGGCAATGGACTTACCAGATATGATAAGGACCTTAGTTCCTTCTTTTAATGTTAACACTCAACCTATAAGTGATGCAGCAACCTTAATTAGACCTGCTAACCTTAGGGGCCTACCTCCCGACAATATGCTTGTTCTGGTAAATGGAAAAAGAAGGCATAGAGGAGCAGTAATATCATTTTTAGGTAGTGGTATATCTGACGGTGCACAAGGTCCTGACATTTCTGCTATCCCCTCAATTGCGCTAAAACAAGTTGAGGTTTTAAGAGACGGAGCAGCTGCAC
>CAXGCE010000038.1:0-9849 GCA_964007795.1 uncultured Alphaproteobacteria bacterium
CGACCCATTGGCCAAGTTGCTTTGAACCGACTGATGCGGACCCGACGGCCCGTGTTGATGCGGGAAATTATGAAATCTGAGGCAACGACCATTCCCGTGGATATGGATCAAGAGGAAGTGGCCTTTCTCTTTCAACAATACCGTTTGGCATCGGCTCCAGTCATCGATGGAGCGGGCCGCCTAGTTGGTGTCATCACATTCGACGATGCCGCCGCTGTACAGGAGGAAGAGGCCGAGGAAGACTTCATGCGCCTGTCGGGCGTCTCGTCCGAAACGGACTTATCCGACACGGCGTTGCGCACCACACGAACCCGGGCTAGTTGGCTATTGGTCAACCTGGGAACGGCAATCCTTGCTTCTATGGTTATTGCTCTGTTCGACGCCACCATTGAGCAGATCGTCGCCCTGGCGGTGCTAATGCCCATTGTTGCCTCCATGGGGGGCAATGCGGGCACCCAAACCCTGACGGTAGCGGTACGCGCCCTGGCTACCCGCGAATTGACCGCGGCCAACGCCCTGCGCGTAGTGGGAAAGGAGGTTGTGGTGGGCGGGCTAAACGGCATTTTGTTTGCCATTCTGGTTGGCGTCGCGGCGGCGATCTGGTTTTCGGCCCCTACCTTGGGCATCGTCATCGCCTCAGCAATGGTCATCAATATGCTGGTGGCGGGACTGGCGGGCACGCTGATTCCTTTGAGCCTTGAACGCGCCGGCATCGATCCGGCCGTCGCAGCGACGGTATTCCTTACCACCATCACGGATGTGGTGGGCTTTTTTGTCTTTCTTGGCCTCGCTGCATTATTCTTGCTGTGACTATGGACGAGCCAGCGCCATTGCCAGCGAACAATTCGGCAAAAAACTGGGCCTGCTACCTCATCCCGAAGGTAGGAGTTGCCCGAATTCTACCGACATTATCCCGGTGACGATGGGCGCGGTACCATTGCAACGATCTACTCTAATTTGCACACCAGCGAAACGTCCTTCTAGTGCCGGACCAACCACGTAGTTCAAATCTGGTACTATTCCGCTGCCATACCTTTTGGATTGGGGCACCACAATGAACTCGTCTAGCTAGACCCAAATGTTCTATCCAACAAATGGCCCCAATGTCGAAATTAGCATGGGTAAATGGCAATCGACGCCATCCTTGGGTGATTGCACCTTGACGGATCGCACCGCAGATCTGGCTTTAGAATTCTCTGGATTCTAAATCGTCCGGCGGTATAGAAACCGAACTAAATTCGGCCGGGCCTCAACAAATCGATTGAGGCTAAAATCGCGCCGGTTGTTATCAACAAACAGGCAATTATGATGGCGCCTGTTGCCGAGGCAAAACCAACCAAAACCAAAACCAATGTGGAGAGCAAGGGTGCTGCATAGGATGATGCACCCAAGGCCTGGATATGACCGTGTTTGACGCCGTAATCCCAGCAAAAGAAGGCCAAGCCAACCGGCCCAAAGCCGAGTCCTGCCACTGCCAGCCACTGCCAGCTATCGCTGGGCCAAATCGTACTTTCAAAAATCAGATGCGCCAGCAATGCGAGGAATGACGTCACACCACAAAATCCGCCCACGGCATCTGTGGGCACTTTCCCTAGGTGTCGGGAAAGAACTGAATAGCCGGACCAGATCACAGCGCAGGCCATTGCTGCGAAATGACCCAACTTCAACTCAAACGAAGTGGATAAATTTTCACTCGCCGTGATCAGCACGACCGCTCCCGCCAAACCGATAATGGCACCTCCGATATGCCACCATCGCAAACGCTCACCCGGCAAAAATACAGAAAACAAGACAATCAACAATGGCCACAAATAGGCAATCAGGCTCGCCTCGACCGCCGGTGCATTTCGCAGCGCCATGAAGTAAAAGAAATGATAGCCGAACAACCCACCCACCCCAACGCACCAGACGATAGGAGGATGGGCCATGTGCTTTCGGATATTCTCCCCCCGCAGCAACCATTTCGCACTTGCCAGGATAAAGGCGATGCCAAAGGTCATAGCCAATAATTGCAGCGGAGGCACCCGACCCGTCGCGGCTGTAAATAGGGCCAACAGGGCCCACATCAAAACGGCAATAAAACCAACCAACGTGGCCTTACGCTGGCGTCTTAGGTCTGACCCCGACATCAATACATTTTCTTCCCAACGTTGATGGACATGCCTAATCCAGTGACGAGAAGCGCCTCGCTAGGTGACAAGAATGCTCCCGCCCTCAACTACCGGTCCCAGAGATCGAGATAATGCCGCACGAGTTCTACAAAATCATATTTATCCATGATCTTACTACACGGGGGCGCCAGAATTAGGTCATGACGCAATGCAACATAACAGGTACGAAATTGTTGCGCACTGCAACATTAGCGGGCCATATTATGTCTTCCTTTGCATTCGGCATTTGAGAATGCTGACGGTGGCAATTTGATGAGGCAAACATGATCGAAAAGTCGAGCGGTTCAAGTGACGCCATCGTCATAAAGAAGTATGCTAACCGGCGGCTTTATAATACATCGACCTCTAGCTATGTGACCTTGGGCACCCTGTGCATGATGGTAAAAGAAGGCCAGGATTTCGTAGTACGGGATGCTAAATCAGGCGAAGACATTACTCGTTCGGTACTGACGCAGATTATTTTCGAAGAAGAGAACAAGGGTCAGAATCTTTTGCCGATATTCTTCTTACGGCAACTGATCTGCTTTTATGGCGATAGTCTTCAAAACATGGTGCCCAGATATCTGGATAGCACCATGGCAGCCTTCACCCAAAATCAGGAACAGTTCCGGCAACACTTTTCTAAAAGTATGGTAAATGCCAACCCAAATTCGAAAATGGAGGGATTAGGCCAGAAAAACCTGGCCATGTTCCAACAGACCGTGGGTATGTTCAGCTCCTTCGGTGGCAACGGCCAAGAGAGAGATGGAGCGCGAGAACCAAAACCACACACCACAACTTTATCCGACAACGACGTCGACGATGAACTAGACCGTCTGCGCCAGCAACTGGCGCAAATGCAACAGCAATTAAACCGCTTGTTCGAAAAAGGCTGACCTTCAGCCCAACCGACCAAAGACCAGGGAGAGATTTCCCGCCGGCATATCGAACCGATCCAGAAGGTGCAAACATCTCAAACGGGCCGCATCCGCCACGTCTTTCACGTCACGCAAACCCCAAGCCGGATCCTGGTTACGCAAGGTTTGATCGAACTGCCGGTCACTATCCGTCGCCGCCTTGCCTCCCCGCAGAAAAGGACCATACAAAAATAGAATTCCATGCCGTGGCAGAAGTTTTTCCGCTGCTGCCAACATGCCGAGGCATGCGGACCATGGTGCGATATGGATCATGTTAACATTGTAGATAGCCACCAGATCATTGGCGATATCATCGACCGGCCACGTTGGCTTTGCCGCATCCAGGAGCCGAGCGGGTAGGATAGTGCCGCCGGCGTCCCGGCACCAAGCATCTATGCTGCCCAACGCTTCAGGCTGAATATCCGACGGCGCCCAACAGTGATTAGGAAATTCTGGTGCGAACCAGGCACCGTGCTGGCCGCTGCCGGCAGCAACTTCCAAAATGATGCCTGGCACCGGCATGACCTTCCTAAGGACGTCTAGAATCGGCGCGCGATTGCGTTCGGCGGCCGGCGCATGCCATCGCACATTGTCAGGTGGTTTCTCAAATCCCAATCGATCCAGCGTCATATTTCATCCTTGTACTAAAGGCGACCACCATCACAAATTAGTACCTGGCCGGTGATGTAATCCGCTTCCGGTAAACACAGAAGAAAAACCGCACCAGCCGCCTCCTCCACTCGTCCGGGGCGGCCAAGGGAAATTCGCTTATTCAATTCGTTTACAGCTTCGTTGGGAAAGCCAACCTTGTAACGCTCACCCTTGACCTCGATCTCCGCTGGCGGGCCGTCGAAGGACTGGGTCAATCGGGTTTCAATATAGCCAAACGCCACTGCATTCACGTTGACACCATAACGGCCCCACTCCTTTGCCAGAGTGTGTGTCATACCCACCACGGCCATCTTTCCGGCGGAATAGGAGACCTGGGTGGCCGAGCCATACATGCCGGAAACAGAGGAAATATTGACAACTTTCCGCTGCACCACCATGCCTTCGATAGCTTCCTGTTTCGCGCATGTACGAAAATGCTCGCCAGCGGCACGGAGGATGCGAAACGGAGCTGTGGCATGCACATCCAACATTGCCTGCCATTGCTCATCCGTATTGCGCTGGATCGTCGTGTTCCATATGTATCCAGCGTTGTTAACAATGATGTCGAGCCCCCCCAAACCTTCGAGTGCCACATCAACAATGCGATTACCAAAATCCGGCGCTACAACGTCTCCATTACAGACAATCGAGCGGCCACCGATGTCTTGAATTTTCGCCATCGTTTCGGCGGCTGGACCATCGTCCAAATCATTGACCACCACCGCCGCGCCTGCTCTAGCCAGCCTCAAGGCGATTGCCTGACCAATCCCTCGCCCCGAGCCAGTGACGACGGCTACCTTGCCGTTCAAAGGATCCACGGCTCAACTCCAGTTTTCCGTCAAAGAATTCAAGAGCATAGTTCTATATTTCATTAGGAATATGGCTCCTATAAGACCGAATAAGCCACTGGAGAACCGAACGCAATTTTATTCAAAAGATCACCTTAACAAATTCGATGCCGTTCTCGCCCACTCAATTCCGTGAACCCGAACCTGATTGTTGCAAGTCTTATTATATCATCTCTGTACCAGCCCGCTGGTAGCTGCTTGAACGCTTCTTGGCCCCAAAGGCGGATTTTCTAGGCATGGAGGTTTTGCCCTTGCGAATATGGCTAGCACCCAGACGACAGGGTCTCGGTTACGATTAAAATGCTTTGGCACGATGGTTCACCGGGCAACTCACGGTCATTCAGATCTCGAGCGCCTACTCCCTCCTAGGAACGCTAGGCGGAGCCAATAGATACTAATCTTGCTTGGCCAACGCCGCATCACGAATTGCTGATAGGGTCGTCTTGGTATTTATCACCTCAGGATTTATGCGTAACTCCAGCACTGCAACCTTACCCGCCGCGAGGGCCCGATCCAAGGCAGGCGCAAAATTCTCGGAACGTTCGATAATTTCACCATAGGCACCAAATGATTTCGCATAGGCGGCGAAATCTGGATTGCGCAGCGCCGTCGCCACTTCCCGGCCCGGATAGTCGCGCTCCTGATGCATCCGAATGGTGCCAAACATGCCGTTGTTAATTACGAGATAAATGGGCTTCAGATCATATTGCAACGCTGTGGCCAACTCGTTGCTGGCCATCAAAAAGCCGCCATCACCGACAAAACAGATCGTTGTCCGTTCCGGAAAGGCCAACGCCGCCGTCAGCGCCGCCGGCACGCCATAACCCATTGCGCCGTTGGTAGGGCCCACCTGACTAGGGTAAGTCGAAAACGGCAAATAGCGATGGGCCCAGCCTGAAAAATTCCCTGCGTCATTTGCCACCAGGGCATCCTTGGGCAACCTCTGCCGCAAGACGCGCAAAACATCCGCAAGGTCAAGATCACCAAAGGTTGGTTGGATCTCTATGTAGGCTAGGTAGTCCTGTCGTGCCTGGGCCAGTTCACCGGCCCAGGCCGTACTATCGACCGGTACCATCGACGCAGCTGCGGCAGCGAATGCCGCCATGCCAGCATTGATTGGCAACTCAGCGCGATAGACCCGACCCAATTCCTCCGGATCCGGGTACACATGCACCATAGGCTGTTGTGGTGTAGGAATATCCAGCAGCGAATAACCTTGTGTCGACTGTTCGCCCAAGCGCGGCCCCACGGCAAGCAACAAATCAGTTTCGGACAGAAGTGCTATCAAGGCGGGGTTTGAACCGATACCAACTTCACCAATATAGTTGTCGTGATGGTTGTCGAAACGATCCTGGTTGCGGAAGGAGCAGCAGACCGGCAGGCCGTTGGCTTCGGCAAAAGTCGCAATATCGGCCACCGCTTTGGGCGTCCAGGTGCCCCCACCCAACATCATGACCGGCCGTTTGGCCGCCATCAACATCGTGCGCAGTTGCTCCATATCGCCTGGGCCGGGATGGGCTTGTACGGCCCGATAGGTTCGCGCATCGCCAACGCCGGACAATTCCCGTAACATATCCTCTGGCAAGGAGAGCATAACGGGCCCCGGCCGGCCCGATGTCGCTACGTGAAAGGCCTGACTGACCAATTCCGGTATACGACCTGGATCCTGAATTTCCGCCGACCATTTGCTAACCTGTCCAAAGAACCGCCGAAAATCCATTTCCTGAAAGGCTTCCCGCTCCATCATTTCGCGGCCGACCTGGCCGACAAACAGAATTAGTGGAGAGCTATCCTGAAATGCTGTGTGCAGCCCAACCACAGCGTGACATGCACCAGGCCCACGGGTGACGAAACAAATGCCCGGCCGCCCCGTTAGTTTCCCATAGGCTTCGGCCATATTGGCCGCGTTGGCTTCATGGCGACAGGTCAACAGACGAATTTCCGGCACATCGTGCAGAGCATCCAAGGCCGCCAAGTAACTTTCACCCGGCACACAAAAAGCTGTGTCGACATTATGAATTCGTAGCTGGTCAACTAGTATTTGGCCGCCGGTTCGCATATTGGAGCTGTTAGGCATACGGGTCAAAATCTCATGAGAGGAGGAGATGAATTTTCAGATACTTGGATTGTAGCCCAAGCCCCGACACGAAACGAGGTTTGCTTGCCCACACAGCAGGAACACCTATTTAAGCCAAGTTCCACGCTGTATTCTGAATAGCCTGCCAGGCCGCCGTGACATGACGCCGCTCTGTGTAGGTTTGGCCCACAGCGAAACGGATCGCAAAGGCGCCGCGCACATTATTTTGCGTCAAATAAAGATCGCCCGAGTCATTTAACGCCAGTAATAGCCTTTCGTTCAGGCGATCTAGCTCAGCAGCATCGTTAACGCCCTTGGGATGGAATCGAAAATTAAACAAGGCCATGGATAAAGGTGCAAGGATCTCAAAATCCTCTGCCGCTTCCATCCAGGCCGCCACCTCTCCTGCCATCTGAATATGTGAGGCGATGCGACGGCGAATCTCGGCCACGCCGTAGCTACGAAGAACAAACCATAATTTCAGTGCCCGGAACCGGCGGCCCAAAGGGACGCTCCAATTCCGGTAATCGATGACCTGATCACCTTCGCGGGTTTTAAGATAGGTTGGCAGAATATTCAGGGTGCGCACCAGATCCGCACCCGAACGGACAAAATGCGCGCAACAATCAAAATTTGTGAACAGCCATTTGTGTGGATTGAATGCGAAGCTATCCGCGGCCTCTACCCCATCAATAATCCAGCGCCATTCAGGCAACACCAGGGCGGAACCAGCCCAGGCCGCATCAACATGAAGATAGATACCGTGGCGCTGGCAAATTTCACCGATAGGGCGGAGAGGATCGACGGCGCCAACGCCCGTGCTGCCAAGGGTAGCGATGACGCAGCAGGGGGTGCGGCCCGCAGTCACATCCTCCAGGATTGCTGCCTCTAAAGCATCCGGGAGCATGGCAAAGTCATCATCCACCGGAATTTTTCGCAGATTTTCGCGGCCCAGGCCGGCCACCATGACATCCTTCTCGGCCGACGAGTGCACTTGTTCCGAGACATAGACGCATAGAGCAGCCATCCCACCAAGGCCCTCTTGATTGCCGCGCCATTCCGTGGCCCGCTCCCGCGCTGTTAGTAACGCGCATAGGCAGGCAGACGATGCACTGTCCTGGATCACCCCTTCGAGACCTTCAGGCAAACCGGTCATTTGGCGCAACCAGTCCAGCACCTGCGTTTCCATCTCGGTTGCCGCTGGTGAGGTCTGCCATAGCATACATTGAGGTGCGATGGTGGCGGTCAGCATTTCTGCCAACACGGATGGCGGAGAGGAGTTAGCGGGAAAATATGCAAAGAAGGAAGGATGCTGCCAATGAGTGATACCCGGCAAAATCTGGGATTGGAAATCGGCAAATATCTGTTCCATGGGCTCTCCCTGTTCCGGAGCCGATGGGGCCAGCTTAGCCGTAATCTCGCCGGGCTTGACTTGCGCCATTACAGGATATTTTTCAACACCAGCCAGATAGTCCGCCATCCAATCCACGAAGATATGTCCGTGGTGGCGAAATTCCTCTGTGTCCATGGTTCCTCCAGCTGAATTTGCGTCTATATTCAGGCCGTCCATAAAGCAACGGAACGAGCCAGCGTAATGAGTAAGTTTGTAACCATTTTCCGGGACCAAGTGAATGCCCAGGAATGCGACATCATGGGTCATTTCAACATTCAGTTCTATGCCGCCAAGGTTGCCGACGGCCTAAGCGCTTCCATGGGTAAGATTGGCCTGCCAGACAGTGCCGGAATATCCCTACGGCACAAGGCCGTCTTCAGCCACTATCAGGGGGAATTGCACGTCAACGATGAATTAGAAATTCGCGCTGCAGTACTAGCGGTGGGCAATGACTACATCCGATTGCTAACCGAAATTATTAATTCAGGGACGGGAAAATTGTCTTCCAGCTTCGATTTGCATTGTCAGGCATGTGACACGAATTCAAGAAGACCGACAACTTGGCCCAACAGCATAAAAGACGAATTGGCAACTCGCATCATTGACCAGCCCGCGCAAAAGCGTTTTCCGACGGCAGGCACTCACGTACCCGCACCTGTAGGGTCATCTGCCAGTACCTTTGTCTCTTCCCGCGGCACCATCGACGCCTGGGATTGCGACGAACGTGGCGCGATGTGTCTGCGCCAATATTACGCTATCGCCTCCGATGGTATCGGCCCCTTGCGCCATCGCATGGGCATCACCCGGGATCTCGCCAAGACTAAACATTGGGGCGGCGCGGGGCTGGAATATTTCGTGCGCTTCCTTGCCCCCATTGACGCCGGCGATATCTACACCTTACGAACTGGCCTATTGCAAGTGGCCGAAAAGACTTTCCGCGTTGGACACCGACTGTTTAACGACAGCAGCGGCGATCTGACTGCCACATTCGATATCGTCGCCTGCATGTTCGATTTGAAAGCACGGCGCACTATGACAATTCCCGATGAAATACGCACCCAGGCTGAAATGATGCTGATCGACTGGGGCATTCCAGTGTGACATCCCTTTCAGCGACTCGATTGTGTAAGAATGACTACAATCGGTACATGAAGATATCGCCGCTGACGACCTTGGAATCGAAATAAATTTTCTCCTATTCGAACACCCGTTCTTCCCACCAAGGGAAGAAATTCGGCATGTCCCTGCTCGGCTTCATGGTGTAGTTGCCGGAACGTTTTTCCAGGAACGACTGCACACCTTCATAAGCGTCCGGCAATTGACCCATACTGCGGATGCCACGGCTGTCAATTTTGTGTGCCTCCATGGGATGATCAGCTCCCAGCATCTTCCACATCATGTGCCGGCAAAGGGCGACGGAGACGGCCGAGGTATTCTCGGCAATCTCGCGTCCAATGGCCCGAGCTGTTGGCAACAATTCTTCCGGTTCCACCACTTGGCTGACTAGGCCGCCCTTTAAGGCTTCTTCAGCCGGAAAAACTCTGCCGCTCATCACCCAATCCATGGCCTGAGCGATCCCCACTAGGCGGGGCAGAAACCAGGAAGAACAAGCTTCCATAACGACACCGCGCCTAGTGAAAACTAGGCCAAATCGAGCGTTGGTAGAGGCAATACGATAGTCCATGGGCAACTGCATGGTTACGCCGACGCCAGCCGCCGGGCCATTGACGGCGGCGATCAGCGGTTTCTTAGATTCGAACAGACGCAGAGTTACGCGGCCGCCACCATCGCGCCATTGATCAATAGGACCCTC
>CAXGCE010000039.1:0-9405 GCA_964007795.1 uncultured Alphaproteobacteria bacterium
TGTCCATGTATTCCCAATTCGCCACGCAACTGGCCCTGAAGGACAAGGCCTCCGTGGTCTTGGGCGGCATTACCTCGGCCAGCCGGGAAACCATCCGGCCGATCTTCCACCGTTACAAGACCTTGTATTTCTACAACACTCTTTACGAAGGCGGGGTCTGCGACCGCAACGAAATCTCGTTGGGCACCACCCCGGCCCAGACCGTGGAGAAGCTGGTGCCTTACACCATGGGTATGTGGGGCAAAAAGGTCTATACCATCGCCGCTGACTACAATTACGGTCAGATCACGGCAGCCTGGGTGAAACGCTATGTTGAGCAGAACGGTGGCGAAGTCGTCTCGACCGATTTCTTCCCCCTCGATGTCACCAACTTCGGCCCGACCATTTCCAAGATCCAAAGCGCCAAGCCGGACATGGTGATGCACGTGCTTGTGGGTACCGGTCATCTGGGCTTTCTTAACCAATGGTCTGCGGCCGGCATGAAGAATAAAATTCCTATGGCCTCAACTACATTCGGAGCGGCCGGGGCGGATATTGAGATCATTAAGCCGGAAGCCGCAAACGGCGTCATTACCAGTTATGGCTATTATCCTTCTATTGACACGCCAGAAAACAATGCTTGGGTGGCGCAGGTGAAAAAGCGCTATCCAGAGAAAACGCCGTTTTTGACCGAACTGTCGGCCTTCACATGGGATGCCATAATGATCTGGGCCGATGCGGTGCGCACGGCGGGCAGCTTGGATCGGATGAAACTGATCGAGGTCATGGAGTCGGGCAAGACCTACACCATGCCGTCTGGCAAGTGTACCATTGACCCCAAAACCCATCATGCGGTCCGCGATGTCTATATCGCTGATTTGCAGGACAAGAAGTTCATCATCAAGGAGAAGTTCTCACAGGTGCAGCCAGCAGATACGCAAATGGTTTGTGACCTCGAGAAGAACCCAAACTCCAACAAGCACTACGAAATTTCGCTCAACTAGCGCGAAATTATAAAATTAGCCCGGGTCATTGAGAAATATGACCCGGGCAAAATTATACGACACAAGGTAGGCGTATATGGACTATTCCTTGGTAGTGGCCATTGAGTTATTGCGGGAGGTTGCCGGGCTCATTTTGATCGCTACGGGACTTGCCGTCATCTTCGGCATGATGCGAGTTATCAACATCGCCCACGGCGAGTTCATGATGCTGGGCGGTTACACCGTAGTATTGACAACCAAATTGGGAGTTAACCTTTGGGTCGCCATTCTTATTTTGGCGCCCTTGGCGGTTGGCATATTTGGCGTAATCGTAGAACGGCTGATCATCCGCCATCTCTATGGCCGCATAATCGATTCATTGTTGGCAACCTGGGGCTTAAGTCTATTCATAATGGGTTTCGTAACGGTGGTATTCGGCAACACTGTGGAAGGCGTTAAACCGCCCTTAGGCAGTTTCGCAATCGGGGAACTCTATTCTGTAGCAGTCTATACCTTGTTCCTTATCTTCGCCGCTGTTGCCTTCCTCTCCATCGTGTACCTAGCTTTGCGCCACACCAAGGCTGGCTTGATAGCCCGGGCCACCATGCAAAATCCGGATATGGTGGAAAGCCTGGGGGTCAATTCGAAGCTCGTTTACATGGCTACCTTTGGAATTGGCGCGGCATTCGCCGGTCTCGCGGGCGGCATTTTAGCGCCAATTACTGGCGTAGTACCGGGTATGGGCGCGTTTCTAATTGGTAAGGCCTTTATCACCGTTGTCACTGGCGGCGCTGCTGTGGTTGCTGGAACATTGAGCGCTTCTGGTATTCTTGGATCCATTAGCCAGGCGGTGACCTTCGCCACTACTCCGGTATACGGTGATGCTGCCTTGCTATTCGTAGCACTTGTCTTGCTTCGCCTCCTGCCCCAAGGCATTACTGGGCGCTTTTTCACCCGCAGTACGTAAGACCTGTTTCGACCATGAGGATTGCATGTTGAGCAACGTTATGAAGGACTGGCTGGGTGTCTGTTTTGTCACCGCCCTTGGGTTGGCAATTTTGATTTTCATACCCATCCTGTTTGATTTGTTCGAAGTACTGCAAATGACCAAGTATGTAGTACTGGCGCTGTTCGCCCTTAGCTTGGCGTACATTTGGGGATTTGGTGGTATTTTGAGTTTTGGTCAGGCGGGGTTTTTCGGCCTCGGCGGCTATACATTCGCTGTTTCAGCCATCAATATGGGTCAGACGACCATCCCGTTTATCATGGCCATTGGGTTGTGTGCCTTATTTGCTGCGGCATTGGGCTATTTCATGTTTTACGGCCGTTTGAACGACGTCTATATGGGCGTCGTCACCCTTGTGGTTACCTTGATCCTTTGGAAGTTTATCAATCACACGGCAGGCCCTGAATACATCATCGGCAAGGCGCGCTTGGGCGGCTTTAACGGCATGCCGTCTATCCCTATCATGACGTTACCGTGGCGCCCGGATGTGGAGCTTGAACCAGGCCAAATGTTCCAGTATTTCATGGCCATCTTGATCGTTGTGTATTTGTTCCTTCATGTCTTAATTAAATCGAAGTTTGGTCGGGTCGCCATCTCAATCCGCGAGAACGAAGTGCGCACCGGTTTACTGGGATATGATGTGCGCCTGTACAAACTTGGGATCTTTACCATTGGTGGAGCTATCGGTGGCGCTGCAGGCGCCATGTGGGCAACCTATCAGACCTTTATCGATCCTCATGCATTTAGTTTGGAAGTCTCAGCCAAGTGTCTAATCTGGGTTATGGCGGGGGGTGTCGGTACTCTATTCGGACCGATCGTCGGCGTTGTTGCCCTGGAGTACATATCATTAAAGCTGGGTGAGACAGCTTTTCTCAATAATTTGGTAATTTTAGGCACAATTTTGGTCTTCCTAGTATTGCTTCTGCCTAAGGGCATTTTCCCAACCGCCCGGAACTTTGTTGCGAAGCTATGGCATAGAAGCAAACGATCAAATGAGGGGAAATCCACATGACGGCGGCGGATCAATCCTTGCTGACCACCGCTAATTTAACTATGCGCTTTGGCGGCGTTGTGGCAGTGGATCATGTTGACTTCAACTTGAAGACCGGCGAACTTCGCTGCCTAATTGGCCCTAACGGCGCGGGAAAGAGTACTTTTTTCAAGTGCCTGACCGGGCAATTAAGACCCACTGCGGGTTCGATTTTGTTCTCGGGCGAGGAATTGAGTGGGCAGAACACCCACGATATTGTGCGCCGGGGGATTGGCATCAAAACCCAAGTGCCAAATTTGTTTGATGGCTTGCCAGCCCGAGAAAATATTGCTCTTTCTGCTCGACAGAATAATTCGCAAATTCGATCAGAGGAGATCACCGATGAGATGCTGGAGTTAATCTCCATCTCTTCTCTGGCGCATCGGGAGGTTGGTAATCTGGCCCATGGCGAACGCCAATTGGTGGAACTTGCCATGGTCCTTGCAGGTCAGCCTCGTCTCGTGTTGCTCGATGAACCGGCTGCTGGCATGACGGCAGAGGAGCGGGCACGCCTGGCTTCGGCACTCCGTGGTCTAGCGGGCCGGATGTCATTGATTGTTGTCGAACACGATATGCAGTTTATCCGGGATATAGCGACGGAAATCACAGTGTTCCATCGTGGACAGGTCTTTATTGAGGGTGATGTCGCTGAGATCATGGCTCACAGCGAAGTACAGGAAATTTATCTGGGAAAAGAAGCTGATGGCGCTGCTTGAAATTCACGATCTGCAAGCTGCCTATGGCCCTGTGCCGATACTCCATAAAATTGATATGCATGTGGAGAAAGGCGAATTTATCGGTGTGCTGGGTCACAATGGCATGGGCAAGACCACCTTGCTTCGTGCACTCATGGGCTTTGTTACCACGACGGGCGGAAGCATAAAGTATCAGGACCAAGAAATTCGCCGCTTGGCGACCTACCGTCGTGCCCGTATGGGCATGTCGTTGGTACCGCAAGGCCGAGAAATTTTTCCTAATCTTACAGTTCAGGAAAATCTCACTGTGGGGGCACTGGGCAAAAATGTTTCTCTTGATCAAATTGATGAGACGTTGGAGTTCTTCCCTCGTTTGCGCACACTGCTGGATCGTAGGGGTGGAGCTTTGAGTGGTGGTGAACAACAGATATTGGCTATTGCCCGATGTCTATGTAATCAACCAACCCTTGTCCTGCTTGATGAACCAACTGAAGGGGTCCAACCGTCGATTATTGACGAAATTAGTGAGGTCCTTCAGGAACTGCAGGCTAAGCAGAATCTCACAATCGTAATTGTCGAACAAAATCTAGATTTCATCGTGGGCCTGGCAGCTCGCATTTACACGATTTCCCGAGGCGTACTGGATACAGAAATTCCGATCGAGGAAATCCAGGATTCGGCAATGGTGGCAGAATATCTGGGTTTTGGTAGTTCTCGTTAAAACGTAACAGACTGGCCTATGGATTTTGCAGCAGCGAACCGCTTGCATCTCCGCCATGGCTGACATCATTAAATTTGGATTTGGTCAGGTGCCAAAATCCATATAGGGGAACAAATATGACCGTACTTCAGCCGACTGACGAGCAAGTTTATGAGGTTGCCGAACAATTGGGCATTAGCGTTGACGCAGCCAAGGTTGCCCTAATGCAGCCCCGTTTTGCCGATTATGTTGCCGCTTACAAAGTTGTTGATGACATGGCGGACCCCTTGCCGGAGATTAAATACCCGCGCACACCTGGCTATCGCCCGGGGCCGGAGGAAAACCCCCATAATGCTTGGTATTACAAAACAGAGGTGAAGGGCGCGCCCGAGGGTAAGCTCAAGGGTCGGACGGTGGCACTTAAGGACAATGTCATGCTAGCTGGTGTGCCCATGATGAACGGGTCAGCTACCTTGGAAGGGTTTGTCCCCAATATGGATGCGACAGTAGCGACCCGGTTGCTTGATGCCGGCGCGACCATTACGGGCAAGGTACATTGCGAATGCTTTTGCTTGTCTGGCGGCAGCCATACAAATGCAGCCGGCGCCGTGGAAAATCCCCGAGCGCCGGGTTATTCCGCTGGTGGTTCTTCCTCGGGCAGCGCCGCGGCTGTCGCCGCCGGTGATGTGGACATGGCCATCGGCGGTGATCAGGGCGGTTCTGTCCGCATTCCGGCGGCCTATTGCGGCATTGTCGCCATGAAGGCGACGCACGGCTTGGTTCCCTATACGGGCATCATGCCTATCGAACCCTATATCGATCATACTGGACCCATGACGGCGAATGTGCCCGATAATGCCTTGATGCTGGAAGCCATCGCTGGATCTGATGGCTATGACATTCGACAGCAGAACTTGGTGACACAGCCCTACTCAGAGCTTCTCGAAGGCGGCGTCGAAAATATGAAAATAGCCGTGCTGAAAGAGGGTTTTGGTCACGAGAATTCCGAGGCGGATGTGGATGCTTTTGTCCGCGCTGGTGCCGCCCGCTTCGCCAAACTTGGCGCGACGGTAGAAGAAGTCTCAATTCCCATGCATACGATGGGACCCGCGATCTGGACACCAATTGCATTCGAGGGTTTGACCCAGACCATGATGCTAGGCGATGGCTACGGCGTATCTCGTCAGGATCTCTACTCGACCTCGTTGATGGATACCCACCACAATTGGAGAAATAAGGCGGATAGTCTTTCTGAATCCTTGAAACTAACCATGATGTTTGGTGCTCACGCAGACAATACTGCCGGAAAACGCTATTACGGGAAGGCAGTCAATCTCTCCTACAAGCTACGAGCGGCATATGATGCCGTATTGGCAAACTATGACCTCCTGCTACTGCCAACCTTGCCGGTAAAAGCAACGCTCTTGCCGACGCCAGAGGATGACTGGAATTTTTACATTGATAGGGCCTTCGAAATGATAGCCAACACCGCACCTTTTAACATCAGCCATCATCCGGCCCTTTCCATGCCTTGCGGCATGAGCGACGGTCGGCCCGTGGGCTTGATGCTGGTAGGCCGTTTTTTTGAAGAGCCAACAGTTTATCAAGCAGCTCAAGCCTTCGAGCAGTCTGGTGATTGGACTACATTCACGGCTTGAGCGAATTTGCAACTAACCCAAGGGAGTGTCTGTAGATGAGACCCACCGACCAACAACTCCGCGAACTAGCCGCCAGCTTCGGCGCTACCTTGACGGACGAGGACACGGAGTTCTTCAGCGATGTTCTTGGCCCAATGTTCGATCTGACAGATACGGCTCTTACTGGACCGGATGCCCTTCCGGAGGTCAAGTATCCTCGCAATCCGGGTGTTCGACCTGAGGCGGAGGACAACCCGTTCAACGCCTGGTACTATAAGACCGATATCAATGGTGCTTCGGAAGGTAAGCTGGCTGGCCGAACGGTAGCTCTGAAGGATACGGTTCTGCTGGCCGGGGTGCCCTTGATGAATGGCGCCTCGGTCATGGAAGGCTATGTGCCAGAGGTAGATGCCACAATTGTGACACGCATCCTGGATGCCGGCGCCACTATCACCGGCAAAGCTGTCTGCGAATATTTTTGTGTCTCGGGCAGCAGCTATACTTCCGCCACAGGGCCGGTACAAAATCCTGTCAAGCCTGGTTATTCAGCCGGTGGCTCTTCTTCGGGCAGTGCCGCTCTGGTAGGCGGCGGTGAAGTTGATATGTCCATTGGTGGTGATCAGGCGGGCTCCATCCGCATACCCGCTGCATTTTCCGGCATCGTCGGCATGAAACCTACGCATGGTTTGGTGCCCTATAGCGGTATTATGAGCATGGAAGTCTCCATCGATCATATTGGGCCTATGACCAAGGATGTTGCAGATAATGCCCTCTTCTTGGAAGTGCTTGCTGGTCCGGACGGTTATGATGATAGGCAGTCCGGAGTGGCCTCAGACACCTATACGGCAGAGTTAGATCGGGGTGTCGATGGACTGCGTATAGGTGTCATCAAGGAAGGTTTCGGCCGCGAGGAATCTGAGCAGGTAGTGGACCAAGCCGTCTTGGCAGCGGCTGACCTGCTCGCTTCGTTGGGGGCAAAAGTGGAGCAGATTTCCGTACCTTTGCACAATAACATCGGCAATATTTATATGCCCATGATCGCCGAGGGTATGGTGCGACAGTTCACCTTCGGCGGCGGCGTGGCCAGTGGCGCGGCCGGTTTCTATCCTCCAAGTTTGATCGAACAGATCAACAGACTGGGCAACCGGGCGGATGAATGGCCTGATACGGCCAAGGCGATTACCATGCTGGGTGCCTGGGTTGCCAAGACATACGGCGGGCGCATCTATGGCAAAGGACAGAATTTGAAACGAGAGGCCGTGGCGTACTATGCCAAATTGTTCCAGGAATGGGATTTGTTGCTGACTCCCACATTACCCATGACAGCTATGAAGTTGCCGACCGAGGACGATGACCGCATGAGCCGGATTGGCCAAGCCTGGTGCATGTTAGGCAATACCTCTCCATATAACTATACGGGTAATCCGGCTATTTCCCTGCCATGTGGCCGTAATGTAGATGGGTTGCCCGCGGGCTTACAATTGATTGGCAATCATTATGACGAGCGCACTATCTATCGCGCGGCTGCGGCGTTCGAAGCTAACTTCGATTGGAAGACTTCATAAAGAAAAGGGGCGCCGCATCATTTGATGGCGGCGCCCCGGTTTTTGGTATGAACGCGTTACATTGATTTCCACTTGGCGCCCTGCTCGAAAGCGTGGGCAGCGCGGTAAATTGTTGACTCTTCGAAGTGTTTGCCTACCAGCATCATGCTGATCGGAAGACCCTTGGACATGCCGCAGGGAATAGCCATTGCCGGATGATGGGTGATATCAAACGGCGCGGTGTTAGAAATCATCTCAAGAGCCCGTTGCACATATTCTTCCCGCGAAGCGTCCGCGCCCGGCAGTGGCGTCGCCTTGACGGGTGTTGTTGGCATCAAGAGCAAATCATAATCCGCCAGTACCGCATCATAGGCGGCCGTCAGTAGACGTGTCAGGTTCATCGCCTTGCCGTAATATCGACTGCCGTGTTGCCTGTTGATATAGGTGCCAAACATCGTAAACAGCTTGGTGGTTTCGGACATTTCGTCGGCCCTCTGCCGCCAGCCACGATGCTTGTCCATTAACGAAGTGACATAAAGATCCGGCCGGGAAATGCCATATCCATCTCCGTGCATCATGGTCTGTGTCAGGCCTTCTACACCAATCGGTAGCCAAAGGGCTCCACCTAATAGGTGCATCGGTATAGAAACTTCCTTCACCTTCGCACCTAATGTCTGCAGTTTCTTGACTGCTGCTCGAACCTTGGCGTTGACATCTTTTTCAGAATTTTCCTGCTGGTAGCCTTCCTTAACCACCGCAATCTTCATTCCCTTAAGACCCTTCTTGCCATCAAGGGCCTTCGTGTAACGCTGTGTCCTTACGTTGTATTGGCGCGGGTCGTAGCCATCCTCGCCGGCTATTACCTCTAGCAGCAAGGCATTATCTTCCACCGTGTTGGTCATTGGACCCGTGTGGTCGACGTAGATTTCGATTGGCATAATTCCGGTATATGGCACCAGCCCATGGGTCGCTTTCATTCCATAGATGCCGCAGAAGGATGCTGGCATGCGGATCGATCCGCCCTGATCACCACCCATAGCCATATCCACCTCGCCAGCTGCGACCAGGGCCGCGCTGCCCGAAGAAGAGCCACCTGCCGAATAACCCATCTTGTGGGGATTATGCACCGGCCCGGTGGCATTTGTGTGACTACCGCCGGACAGGCAAAAAGATTCGCAATGTGCCTTGCCCACGATGGTGCCGCCTGCATCCAAAATGCGGGTCGCGACCGTGGCATCTATTTCAGGTGTGTAACCTTCCAATGTGGCAGCGCCGTTCATCATTGGTACGCCGGCTAGCATGATATTATCCTTGAGGACGACGGTTTTGCCCTTGAGTTTGCCGCGTGAGGCGCCTTGGACGGTCGTCTTCACATACCAGGCATTGTACTTATTCTCGTCGCCACTCGGCCGGTAGCCGGGCGACCGTGCATAATTGGTTTTCGGTAGATTGTCTGGCATGGCGTCGATGAGGTTGTAGGCATCGACATTCGGACGCATTAGTTCAATGTAGGATTTGATGTCATCCTCAGTGAGATTTAAACCGATTTCCTCGGCGACTTCCCAAAGTTGATCGGATGTAGGAACTTGGACCGCCATTAGATGCTCTCCATTGTTGCTCGATTATTTCTTCCTGAACAATGAAAACTACCCTTGGGACAGATAGCAACCCCAAAATCATATCCGGTGGGCGGGGAATCTAAACATTTTATGGCACTTCTAGGTACATGAGCCAGGTTTGCCATAATTGTCGTCGACGTCGAATGACCTAACATCAACAAAATTCAGCTAAAATTAGCCTTATTAAGTAGGCTAGTAGGATGTCCCAAAGA
>CAXGCE010000040.1:0-9398 GCA_964007795.1 uncultured Alphaproteobacteria bacterium
GGTCACTTGGTGTGGCGCCGGTGCAGGCGAGGGAGTAACATAGACGGCATCGATGAAGTACCAACCCCTGAAAGGTTAGCGACATCAATGCAAGATACGCGAAGCTCCTACCAGTTGGTGGTGAAAGAAATTGTGTTGTTTCCAGCATTGAGCAATACCTGGCCAGCGGTTGCATTGGGGTCGGGACCGCTGGCAATTCGCTCAGCGGGCTGCGCGCGTTGCGCAGCAGCAGAACCGCACGCTGCCCCTGCCCCATTGGTGGCGGCACCGATACCACAGTCATCGGAACAGGATTTGTCGAGCCCACCACGCTGACCCTGGGTGTTCTCACCACCAGCAACACCATCATCCAAACATCCGGACTTGCCAATAAAGACATCGTAATCAGGATAAGGCCCGCCCCTTCCGCAATACCGGTTATGATAATTACTGGTATCAGACCGGGATGGCGCCAGGCCGGTATACCCTTGGAGGCATGCAGAATTTGCGCCTGGCAGTACAAATACAATGCCGCCAGCAGTGCTGTTACCCAAATGGCGGGCACAGCCAAAGACGCCACAGGCCAAAAAGGACCAGCCGTGACGACCGCGAAAATTGTTATAGGTAGAAGCCAAGTGGACACAAAGGCCTCTCGGGTCATCCAACTGGTTTGCGGGTGGTAGAACACGTGCATAGCGCGCCAGGGACGGCCGATTTCCAACCAGACACATAACAAACCAATGCCCACAAGGACCGCTCCCACCAGACCTAAAGGCCAATAGACCAAGCCTTGAGTGGAGGCGACGGCCGCCAAGATAACCAGCCCTGTGCCACTGCCGCCGCCGATAAAATTACCTGCTGCGCGCCAGTCCCAATTCGTCTGATGCCATGGTTCAATCCGGCTCATGGTTCTTGTCCCAGATGTAATAGAAGCCGGGATCGGTGCCTAATTCTTCATGCATCCGGAAGGTCTGGTTCTCTGCTAGCAGCTTGCTAACATTACTGTCAGGATCATCTCGATCACCGAACGTCAAGGCATCGGCGATACAGGAATTGACACAGGCTGGCGTCACTTCAGGATCGACGCCGGGTGTCTGTCCGGTCTCCTTGGCCTGATCGATGCGGTCCTGGCAAAAATTGCATTTCATGGCCACCGACATGCGCTTGTCATCAAAGCGCGCCTCTTCATGAGCCATGGCCTCTTTCTCATAGGCTAGGTCTCTTTTATGCACGATATGGCGTGCCTGATATGGGCACGCTACGGCGCAATAGCCACAGCCAATACACAGATCGTAATCAATTTCAACAATGCCATCGGGCCGAATTTTTGTAGCGGTAGAGGGGCAAACATGTTCGCAGGGCGGATCTGCGCAATGCATGCAACCTACGGGTACGAAGGTACGTTGCACTTGCGGATAGGTTCCGGTTTCCATATCCAGAACCTGACGCCATTGCACGCCAGGCGGTGTGGCATTGGCAAGCTTGCAGGCCGCCGTACAGGTTTGGCAGCCGACACATCGGCGCAAATCTGCTGCCATGACATAACGGGTCATGCGGCACCCTCCAGCTTGTGCACCCCGACCCGAACGATATCGGCCGAGGAGCCGGTCGAATCCGTCAATGCCAATGACATTGGGACCACCGTGTTCATACTGGGTGCCGGATTGTCCTTGGAATAGGGCGTAACCCAATGGTCGAATTGCCCTTGGATCAGAATGGTGTCCGGTCGAATGCCCTGTTTCAAAGCCACCCGTCCCTTGGTGGAACGCAGAGTGGACTTAATTTCCACCAGATCACCTTCTTCTATGCCCATTTCCTGCGCACGACTGGTGTTCATTATCATTGCACGGTGACCGTGCATATTTTTAGATACTTCGTCTATCATCTGGTTGGAGCTATTGGAACCCCAGGCCAACTGCATACTGCGCGAGGTAAGCAGCCAGAAGGGGTAATCCTCCAACTTGCCACCGGAGTTGACTGTGGCTTGTTCCCAAATTCCTGGGAAATCCTTCCATGGCGGTAAGGCCTCGTATTCCTTCAGTTGCTCGTTCCACCATTCAATGCCCTTTTCATGTAGGCGGTTACCAAGCTGCTTGCCTACCCGTAATAACTGTTCTTGATAGGGCATCTCGAACCGCAGGCCCTGTTTCTTGAGCTCTGGAAACAAGTACCAGATCAGCCTGGAAATAGGCCGAGTTCGCATGCCGTGTTCTTTGTACCACGCGAGGCCGTCGGTCTCGGCCCCATCAGTCAACTCGGCGGAAGCCGCTTTACACATGGCTTCCCAAATATCCTCTGCTTCGTGGACCTGCTCCACATCCAAGCTAAAGTCATAATTACCACCCCTCAGGGGCACGCCGCCGGCACCTCGATTGATGGCGTTGTTGTAATTCTCCAATACGCCTGCACGTTTTGCGATTTCCGTCGCAATGTCAGTAAAATCCCTGGTCTCACCAAGCGGCTTGATCGCAGGTTGTCGGAGGGCTACGCCTTCGTGATCCCAATAACTTTCGGAAAACTTTGTGCCTCCGACCCGGATCAATTGTGTGCTTTCAAAATCAGTGCATTCCGGCAACAGCACGTCCGCCATGTGATTGGTTTCATCCCGAATGTAGGCAAAAGAAACCACAAACGGAAATTCAGAAATACGCTCCGTTACGGACTTGGTGTCCCAGAAAGAGATGGCCGGGTTCGTGCGATATACGAACCATAAATCCGGCTTCGACACCTTGTTCCAATTTTCCGGGCTTTCGTTACTCCACATCCAAGCTAAATGCGTCGGACCAAGAGCCTGGCTCCACGGCGACGACGCGGATAAAGGTACCAGTGTATCGTGTGCATTACGCGCAGTTGGATTTTCTTGCCAATTTTCTTTGTCCGTAGGATTCATCGGATAATTCATGAAACCATCGGGTCCCGGAGAGACCGATGCCTGGCGCGTAGTAGCGGGGCGGTTCAAACGCACCGTTGTCCCCAGGGTGCCTCCAGGCACTTCCAAAGCACCGACAAGACAAGCCAATAGTGTCCGACCCCAGCAGCATTCATAACCACCCCAACCATTATTCACGGTCTTACCTAGAATTACCGCGACCGGACGCAGTGGCAGTTCCTCACCATCGATTACCGTCGTTGCGCCGACCTGGGCATGGGACACAAATTCATCGGCGATACGACGGATGCAACCATCTGGCACCTGGCAAATTTTCTCGGCCCATTCCGGCGTATATTGCTCCATCTGTTTAACTAGAAGGCTAAAGGCGGTTTGCACCTGGATCTCTTCGTGCTGCCATTCCTCCTCGTCCGCGCCCAGTTCAATTCCCGAAGCGGCAAAGGTGCCTTCCAAAGCAGGAATAATGTCCGGTGTATCAAAGGGTACCGGGGCACCCCGGTTGGTATCCCACAGCAATGGTTTTTGGGTTGCCAGATCCCGCAGGAAATAGCCGTTCGGCGCAACTAAATATGGGCTACCTGTGTGGTCACGCAGAAACTGTAAATCCAGACGTTCTCGCGGCATCTCATGTAACATCACATGCATAAGGCCATACATGAAGGCTGGGTCAGTCTTGGGCCGGATCGGCACCCATTCAGCGGAACAGGCACCGGTGATGGACAGATGTGGTTCGATCTGCACCCGTTTGGCACCGCGAACCCGGGCGTCGGCATGACGGGCAACGCCCATAACTCCATGGGAGGCCTCCGGATTACCACCGAAAGAAAGAATGTAATTCGATGTCGGTGTGTCGGCGGCAACCGTAAAGCCGCGGTGCCACAGTTCGCCATATAAATGTTCGGAATGAGTACACTTCACGCCTTGCCCGGAACCAAAGCTGAAATCTACCGTACCCCATGCCGCGAGAAATGCCGGGAAGGTCCCCATATAATAGGTCGGCGTACCGCCACCGCCGAACGAGGCAGCGACGCGGGCGTAACCGTTTTCATCGCGTACACCCTTAGCCTTGATTTCCTTCAGCTTACCAGCGACCAAGTCCAACGCCTCATCCCAAGATACGGGAACGAAGCCAGGGTCCTCGTTGCGGCCCTTTTTGGGATTAGTCCGCTTCATGGGCGTCAGTAGACGGTTGGGATTATAGGTTTTTTGAACCAGGCCGTAGGCCTTGACGCAGGCCCGACCAGCGCCGGGATGCACGTCTTTCAAGGCGAAATTTGGTTCAATTTCCGTGGCGACACCGTCCTCCACCTTGACCGTCAAGAAATCTGGCCCGGCAACGCATTGATAACAATACTGTGCAAACTTTTTTGACGTGCCCATACTCAAATCCTTCTATGGCAAAACCGCCTCACCCTCGATCTCAACCATAGCGTTGGGGTCCAACAAACGGCTGACCTCCACCAACGTCATGGCCGGAAAATTCTTGCCCAAATGCAGCCCCCACGCCGCACCCACCGCCGCGGCGCCGGCGTTAAAGGCATCCAAGTCAGTAACAAAAGCGCGTAGCATGACAATATGCTCTGGGTCACCACCGGCAGCTCTCAAGATTGCCACCAGATTCCCCAGGGCCTGTTCCCACTGTCCGCCGAAATCCAATCCTGCCTGCACTGGAACGTCGCCACGTTCACCACCGACTTGCCCCGCAATGCGTAGAATTCTGCTACCATTTGCGACCACGCCCCAGGAAAATCCCCGCGCTCGGTCCCAACCTTCAGGCATGACGGACTGATAATCAATCGCGCTCATTTCGGTTGTCTCCAGCGATTATTTGTCTGCTAACAAAATAACCCGATGGCGCCTCATTTCACCAGCACTTATGCTACAGTTAAGCTGCAAGCCGCCTGCAATACCGAGATTTTCTTGACCCAAGTTTCGCCGCCAGCCTTCAATACCACGCCAACTGTGTTGATCCTAATAGCCATCAACGTCGGCGTTCATTTGTTGCGCATGCTGTTGCCGGGACAATGGGATGCGATGATTGGCTTTGTGGGTGCCTTTTCCCCACCCTTGTGGCTATCCATTGTCATGGGTGAAGGTAACCAATGGGGATATATTTTGCTGTTATCCCCTATCTTTTATGCATTTCTGCACGCAGATCTTCTGCATTTGGTGATCAACATGGGCTTTTTGCTGGCCTTTGGGACGGCCGTGGAAAGACGCCTGGGGCAAGGGCCGTTCCTGGCTCTATATATTTTGTGCGCCGTTTGTGGGGCTTGCGCTAGTTTAGCTGTATATTTTGCCACATTCGAACAAACATTCATGGTTGGTGCTTCGGGCGCTATATCAGGATTATTCGGCGCATTGATACGTAATTCCACCCGCAAGACCTGGACCGCCGTCGCAGCCTTTATCGCCATCAACCTAGTCATTGGCTACACGGGTTTGCCGAGCATGGGACAAGTGCGCGCCGTCGCGTGGGAGGCCCATATCGGCGGTTTTCTAGCAGGATATTTGCTGTTCTCGCTATTCGACGTCCGCACCCGCAGGCTGACGCCTAGGATTTAAACGGGAGATCATATTGCAAATTACCGGACTCCGCACCGTACAGGTGGAAATCCCTTTCGAAACACCAATTCGTACCGCGATTCATCAAGTAGACTCGGTGGGCTGTGTCCTATTGTTTGTGGATACGGATGTCGGTTTGACTGGTGAGGGACTAGTCTGGTCGTTAGGTACCCGCCGACTACCCACGTTGGAGGCCTTGCTTGAAAGCATGGCGGTCAAGGTCATCGGACGGGATCCCCACGAGCATGCCGGACTGTGGAGCGAGATGTGGGGTGATATAAATTTCTTCGGTCATAAGGGCATCACCCTGTTTGCCATCGGTTGCATCGACATGGCCTTATGGGATCTTGTAGGGAAGGCGAATAACCTTTCCGTATGCCGCCTGTTGGGGCAAAGCCGGGACCGCGTCAAAGCTTATAACTCCAGCGGTTTGTGGGTCTCAATGAGTATCGATGAATTACAGGCCCAGGCGCGGGACTTTTTAGCCCAAGGCTACCACGCTATGAAAATGCGCCTGGGTAAACCATCGGTCAAAGAAGATATCGAACGGATTGCGGCGGTGCGCGAAGTCATCGGCCCAGACGTGGACTTGATGGCGGATGCCAACCAGGGCTTTACTGTCAATCACGCCATCCGGTTAGGTCGTGAGTTGGAACCTTATAACCTGGTCTGGTTCGAAGAGCCGGTCCAAGCCTACGACCTTGATGGCTCGGCCCGTGTTGCAGCCGAGATTGATACCCCCATAGCCAGTGGCGAAACGGAATACGCTCGTTATGGCTTCCGTGACATGCTTGAGCGTGGCGCAGCGGATGTTCTGATGCCCGATCTGGAGCGGGTCGGCGGCATTTCCGAATTCGTCAAGGTGGCCAATATGGCCGATGCCTTCGACGTTCCCGTTTCGCCTCACCTTTATACAGAACAATGCCTACAATTGTGCGGCGCCCTAAATAATGTGACCTATAGCGAAATGATGCCCTGGTTCAGCACCTTGTATAACGAAACCATAGAACTGGTAGATGGAGACCTGTTGATACCGGATCGTCCAGGCCTAGGTTTCACATTCAATGAGGATGAGATGTCGCGCCTGCGGCTAGGGGATTAATGGAATGGAGAACAACATGAAAATTGCCAAGGTCGACACTCATCTAATACGCCTGCCTTACACCACTGGCGGTGATGGCAATATTGGCAACATGGATTGGTCCACCTTGGATTATGTGCTGGTGCGCATAGAAGTCGAGAACGGCCTGGTCGGCTGGGGCGATGCCTTCGCCTACGGCGGCGCGGCGCGATCGGTCAAGGCAGTGGTGGATTACATGCTGGCGCCCCAATTAATAGGGAAGGATGCGTCGGCCATCGGGCAACTGTCTTATTATCTGCAACAGGGTAATCACTTGGTGGGGCGCTATGGTATCACCATGTTCGGCATCTCAGGTATCGATATCGCTTTGTGGGACCTAATGGGCAAGGCAACAGACCAGCCGATTTCGACCTTGTTGGGCGGATCGCGGCGCAACGAAATTCCTGCCTATGCGTCATTATTCAACTACGGCAACCCAGACCAAGTAGCAGAAAATTGTCAACGTGCCCTGGATGAGGGGTATCAGTCCATTAAACTGCATGAAACCACTGAACAGGCAGTTAGGGCTGCCCGCGTCGCAATAGGTGATGATGTCCCGCTAATGGTTGATACCAATTGTCCTTGGACGCCATGGCAAGCCCACAAGGCTGCATTATCCTTCAAACCCTATAATTTACATTGGCTGGAAGAACCTATTTTTCCACCAGAAAATTTCGAAAGCCTGAATCATTTGGGCATTGAAGTGGATATCCCTCTGGCTGCAGGCGAGAACGCCTGCACGGCCTTTGAATTTCAACAAATGATGGATGCCGAGGCGGTAACCTACTATCAGCCAAGCGTGACCAAAGTGGGTGGCATCACGGAATTCAAGAAGATTGTCGCAATGGCAAATTTGAAAGGTAACACGGTCATGCCCCATGCACCGTACTTCGGTCCAGGTCTGCTAGCTACTCTGCAAATACTATCAACCATGCCGGACGAATGCCTAGCCGAGAGCTTTTACTACAAGACCTTGGAAGCAAGCCTATATGGGGAAACCATCAAGGCCCGGGATGGCAACATCACTGTCCCCACCGGTCCTGGTCTTGGTCTTGACCCCAACCCCGATGTCATCAAGGACTATTGCGACAAAGAAACCTAATAGGCGGCAGCAACGTCATCACTCGTGTATTTTGTGGGCGGCGCATTATCCCCGTGCATTATATGATGTATGGGTTTTCCCGGTCACAATACTGAGGTTCAACTGGGCCAGGACCACTTGTTTGGCAACACGGTCCACGAATAAAATTTCTAATCACCAAGGGTGTTAAAGAATATTTGGAACGAGGGTTACCTTTCCCGTTGTCGTGCCAGGGCGTATAACGCTAGGCTATTCTGGCACTAGAAAATAATAAAGCCACCTTGGACCGGAAACTATGTTGAGCAACACATATTCAGAAACAGCGCTGGCGAATGCACGAAACGTCGCGCCGTTATTGAGCGATGCCGCTTCAGAGATTGAAGCGGAACGCGCCCTTACTCCTGCTGTCCTCAACGCGATGCATGATGCGAAGTTATTTCGGTTAACCCTTCCACATCGAGACAATGGCCTCGAACTACCCCTCCCCGCCTTGGCACAAGTAGCAGAAATTATCGCGGGTGCAGATGCCTCCGCTGGTTGGTGTTTGGGCCAAGCCTTTGGTTGCGCTATGTCCGCCGCATTTATGGATAAGGTGCCCGCCCAACAGGTTTTTGGTCCACGAGAAGCCGTCCTGGCCTGGGGCGCTGGCGTACAGGGCCGTATGGAGGCAACGGACGGTGGCTATCTAGTATCGGGAACTTGGCGTTTTGCCTCCGGCAGTCACCATGCAACTTGGCTGGGAGGTCATAGCAAGGTATTCGAGACAGATGGCAATCCACGCGAAGGCGCCAGTGGACGGCAGGCGGACCGGACTGCATTGTTTCCGAGGGAACAGGCTGTGATGGCTGACGATTGGCATGTCATGGGCCTGCGCGGCACTCGCAGTGAGGGTTATACTGTGGAGAACCTGTTCGTACCCGAGGGTCTGACTTTGGATCGGGATACGCCAGCCGAATGCCAAGTAGACACCACATTGTTTCGTTTCCCGACCACGAACGTCTATGCCGCAGTCTTTTCCTCTGTCGCTCTGGGTATCGCGCAAAGTGCCTTTGACCATCTAAAAGCTTTGGGTATGAAAAAACATGCCCGCGCTGCACAGACAAGTATGCGCGACAGTCCGGTCTTCCAGGCGAAATTGGCGGAGTTAAGGGCACAGCTTGAATCTGCTCGTGCCTATAAACACGCTATTATAAGCGAGATCTGGGAGACGGTGGATAATACTGGCGAGTTGACGATGGACGATCGGGCTCGAATCCGTTTGGCGACGACCTATGCCATCAATGAAGCCACGTCGGCGGTGGAACAAATTTATCGCCTGGCGGGTTCCACTGCCATATTCGACAACGAACCGTTCGAACGCCGTTTTCGGGATATTCACGCTCTCTCGCAGCAAGTTCAGGGCAGACACTCGAATTTCGAAACCGTGGGCCGTTATATGCTGGGATTGGGAGCCAACACCATATTCATGTAGGCTCCATTTATCCAATTGGTACTGGCCAGCTAGAAACGCACCTGTGCCGTTCCCGGAGTAATAACGTCGCCATCCTCATTCTTGATGAATATTTCCAAATCTACATTACCAAATTCAGCATCGATAGCCGTGATGGCGCCACCGGAAGTAAGGGTTTCACCAAGATAAGAGGCGCGGCGATTGGAATAATTGAAACTGGTCAGAGTAGCGCTATCTCCGATCCAATTGACCACAACTTGATTCAACCAATCTCCTTGCAAGGGCCCATCAATTACTACACCGGGGTGTTTTT
>CAXGCE010000041.1:0-9320 GCA_964007795.1 uncultured Alphaproteobacteria bacterium
CCCGGTCCAGTTGCAAATCGTCGGAATTAAGGACAATGGTCTCGCCGCCCAATTGCCGCATGCCGATATCGAACGAGACGCGAGTGCGAGTGGACGGCTGGATGAAGACCATTGCCAGGACTTTACCGGCAAGGGGAATGTCCTGATCGGTCACCCCCTTGGATTGCCCGGAGCGGGCCGTCTTCCTAGCCTTGGCGCTGTCCAAAATACCGCGTAGATCGGCGCCATCTATCTGGTTAATATCCAGAAAATGGCGCAGTTGGCTCATTGTCCAAGTTCCCTACAGACGTCTTCTAAGGTTGAAATAGCCTCGTCCAGGTGACTTTCGTCAATCGTTAGGGGAGGTAGCATCCGCATGACATTTTCGCCGGCAGGCGGCACTAGAACCCCTTTTTGACGCATCGCGTTGACTAGATCCATGTTGGGTATTTTGCATTTGAGGCCGAGCAAAAGTCCCCGGCCGCGAACGTCCTCGAATACTGCGTCGTTACGTTGGCACAGTTCCTCCATACGGCTGCGCAAAAGATCGCCCATGCGTTCCACATTCTCAATGAAACCATCGGCGAGGATAACGTCCAGTACCGCATTGCTGGCGGCTGCGGCCAGAGGATTGCCGCCGTAAGTGGAGCCATGGGTGCCGGCTACCATGCCCTTGGCCGCATCAGCGGTGGCCATGCAGGCCCCAATGGGGAAACCACCACCGATGCCCTTACCCAGGGTAGCCACGTCCGGATTGATACCGGACCATTCATGGGCTAGCAGTCGCCCGGTCCGGCCCATGCCTGTTTGTACTTCGTCAACAATAAGGAGCAGGCCATTGTCATCACAAATCTGCCGTATTTGCCGCATGACGTCGTCTTCTACAACCATGACGCCGCCCTCGGCCTGTATTGGCTCAATCATGATAGCGGCGGTCTCGGGACCGATGGCGGCCATTAAAGCATCCAGGTCCCCGACTGGTACGTGATCAAAGCCATCGACCTTGGGTCCAAAACCGTTCAAGACTTTCTCGCTGCCCGTTGCTGCAATGGTCGCCAAGGTCCGTCCATGAAAACAATCATCAAAGGTAATGATACGAAATCGTTCGGGATTGCTGTTGACGTGGTGATATCGGCGCACCAGTTTGATGGCGCACTCGTTGGCTTCCGCGCCTGAATTACAGAAGAAGACAGTGTCCGCGAAGCTATTTGCAACTAGGCGTCCCGCAAGGCGTTCCTGGCCCGGGATGTTGTACAGGTTCGAGGTGTGCATCAGGGTAGCTGCTTGTTTCTGTATTGCTTCGACCAAGTGCGGGTGACTGTGGCCCAAGCACAAGACGGCCAACCCTGTGGTGAAATCAAGGTATTTGCTGCCCTTCGTATCGTACATATATGCGCCTTCACCCCGTTCGAAGGCGATGTCGAATCTGCCATAGGTTGGCATGACTGCTGTAGTCATATCGGGCTCCTCCTGTTCTAATTTCTGCGGCTATGAACGCCGCATGCGAAAGGGGGCGGATTATGTATGCAAAACGTCCGCTGTCAATGCGCCGTCGTAGCTCATTCCGCCTTTGACCGACCGCCAAGGCGGCAACGCCGAATTGGGCCCAGCGTTTGCGGCCGACATCAATGTCAAGATTGGGCAACTGGATAGATATAAACCGATAACACAATTCGGTTCCCGCGCAGATATACCAAAGCCACACAGGTATGTACCAGGTTCTGCATATCCTTGACCTGGTGCGTCGCGGAAATAGCCAAGATGGCTGACGCACCGAGGCTTTGAGACCCCAAATTGACAAAGAAATCGGTATACTTCAGTGAAAATTCTGGCCTTACTGCGAGCTGGCTATTAATCAATTCAATCCACGGACTTATCAGAAATGCGCATACCTTTGGTCGCGGTTGTAGCGGCCATCGTCATTCACATTCTCTGGGGCGCCAATCCGGTCGCCGTGAAAATGGGATTGGTGGCTTTCCCTCCCCTTTGGAGCGCGTTCTTCCGCTTTGCCATCGGTGTCGTGTGCATTGCAATCTGGGCCATGGCTCTGGGCACAAGATTGTGGCCAGAAAATCGGGAATGGCCTGGTTTAATCATCCTGGCTCTATGGTTTATGACCCAAATTGGCCTGATGAATTTTGGCATCAATTTTACGTCGGGTGCCTCGGCCGCCATCATGACGGCAACATATCCGCTTTTTTCGGGGATTTTTGCGCATTTTATGATTGCGGGAGATCGTCTTGACAAAGCCAAGACCGCGGGTCTGCTGATCGCGTTTCTGGGAGTGGGGTTGGTATTAAGTAAAGGTCAGTTACCGAAAGAGCTGAGCCGCGCTAACTTTGGCGATTTGATCTTGCTGGCCAGCGCCGTCCTTTTGGGCGGGCGTATGATCTTCACGGCGAAATTGGTTAGAAAAATTGAGCCAATGAGGGTGATTCTGTGGCAAATGTTGCTGTCGTTGGGGGGATTCGCCGCCGGCGCAGCGATGTGGGAGGAGATTGTTTGGAGGGAAGTGGAATGGATTCCAGTCGGCGCGCTGGTTTATCAAGGCATGGTAATTGCCGGCCTGGCTTTCATGGTCAACGCCTGGCTAATCAAACGATACAGTCCGTCCGTAATGGTCAGCTTTGGCTTTATATCACCTATATCTGGAGTGGTCCTGAGTGCCCTATTGTTGGGTGATGCGTTGACTTGGGATCTGGCAGTCGGAACCGCCGGGGTGGGAATAGGCTTGATCATTTTGACCCGCCGGGCTTATGTCAGACCACGAACGTAGATTTAGATATTGCCACACGGCATAATCCGGGCGGGGAGATACGCATATGAATGCCAAGCCGGAAATTCGTTACAGTGCATGTCCGCACGACTGTCCCTCGACCTGTGCATTGGAAGTTGAGAAGTTGGATGCGTGGACCATCGGGCGTGTACGCGGAGCCCGGGATAACGCCTATACGGCAGGCGTTGTTTGCGGCAAGGTCGCCCGTTATGCTGAGCGTATTCATCACCCTGACAGGCTTTTGTATCCCCAGCGGAGGTTGGGCGATAAGGGCTCTGACGACTTTATGCCTATCAGCTGGGATGATGCCCTAGACGAAGTGGCGGAAGCGCTATTAAAGGCGGAGCAGAGATATGGCTCTGAAACCGTCTGGCCCTATTACTATGCGGGCACCATGGGCTTTGTCATGCGCGACGGCATTAATCGTTTAAGGCATGCCAAGAAATTTTCGGGGATGTATGCCACAATCTGCGTCACATCCGCCTGGAATGGTTTTATTGCGGGTACGGGGCAGCTGGCAGGGGCCGATCCCCGTGAAATGGCAAAGGCCGATTGTCTGGTGATTTGGGGAACCAATCCAGTCAATACCCAGATCAATGTAATGACCCATGCCAGCAAGGCGCGTAGGGCCGGTGCCAAGATTGTTCACATTGACACATACCGGAACGGAACGGCTGAACAGGCGGATCTATTTCTTTGTGTGCGTCCGGGCACCGATGGTGCCTTGGCCTGCGCCGTTATGCACGTCCTGTTCCGGGACGGCTATGCAAACCGGGAGTATTTAGAAAAATACACCGATTGTCCGAACGAGCTGGAAGCACACCTGTTAGACAAAACGCCGGCGTGGGCCGAGGCAATCACCGGCGTCTCGGTCGCTGACATCGAGGCCTTCGCTAAATTGGTTGGGGAAACTCCCAAAACGTTCTTCCGTTTGGGCTATGGCTTTTCGCGACAGCGCAATGGCGTTGTAAACATGCATGCAGCCTCGTGTATACCGGCCGTCACCGGAGCCTGGTTGTACGAGGGTGGTGGTGCTTTTCATAACAATGGAGCTATCTATCACTTCAACAAAACAATGATCGAGGGCCTAGATGTACTGGATCATTCGGTTCGGGTGTTGGATCAATCCCGTATCGGCCCGGTGCTGACAGGTGATAGCCACGATTTGGGTGATGGCCCGCCAGTCACTGCGCTGTTTATCCAAAACACGAACCCAATGCGTGTGGCGCCGGACCACAATCTAGTTCGTCAGGGTTTCGCCAGGGACGATTTGTTCACCTGCGTGCACGAACAGTTCATGACGGAAACGGCAAAGCAGGCGGATATCGTGCTGCCGGCAACCATGTTCCTAGAGCATGATGATGTCTACCAGGGCGGGGGACATCAATATATTACACTGGGCCCCAAGGTTGTGGAGGGTCCTGGAGAATGCCGCTCCAACCATGACGTTATTGTCGCCTTAGCCAAACGGTTGGGTGCCGAGCATCCTGGTTTTGAGATGACGCCGCTGGAATTGATTGACCGTACATTACAGGATTCCGGTTGGGGTGATGTGGAAAGTTTACGGGAAAATCGCTGGATCGATTGCCAGCCGGCGTTCAATCAGGCCCACTATATCGACGGCTTTAATTTCCCCGACGGCAAGTTCCGATTTGCGCCAAAATGGCAGGATGTCTTGCCTCATGGGTTTGGTCCGGATGGTGGTTGGGAGCGGATGCCCAAGCTGCCTGAACATTGGGCCGTGATCGAAGAGGCGACGGAGGCCATGCCCTATCGTTTAGTTACCGCACCGGCACGCAGCTATCTAAACTCCTCGTTCACCGAGACGCCTACGTCGGCGGCGCGGGAGGATAAACCAACTGTCATGATGCATCCCGTTGATGCGGAGGAAATTGGTGTTGTGACGGATGATAGGGTCACCTTGGGCAACGATCGTGGGGAGTTGCCCATAGATGTACAAGTTTTCGACGGCGTTCAAAAAGGCGTGGTCGTAGTCGAAAGCATCTGGCCAAATAATGCATTTGAAGGGGGAAAGGGGATCAACGTACTTACTGGTGCGGATCCGGTCGCGCCAGTGGGCGGCGCAGCGTTCCATGACAACCGTATCTGGATCAAGAGAATTTCATGAGCCAGGTTGAAACAGCTCCGGCCGAAAACATATTTTCAGATGGAGTAGCATTTATCGACAGGCAATATGTGCCTATATCTGAGGCACGCATCCCCATCACGGATTGGGGGTTCCTGCGATCGGATGTGACCTATGACGTAGTAGCCGTATGGGGTGGTGGTTTTTTTCGTCTGCAAGATCATTTGGACCGGTTTTTCCGCGGCATTGGCAAGCTTAACATGCAATCGCCTTATGACCGTGAAAACATCACATCGATCCTGACGGAATGCGTCAGTCGTTCTGATTTACGCGAATCTTATGTTAAAATGATCCTAACCAGAGGTAGCCCACCACCCGGCAGCCGCGATCCGCGTGATTGCGAGAACCGATTTTATGCGCTTGCCATACCTTATGTCTGGATTGCGGACGAGGAAAAGCAGGCGGAAGGACTGCATATGTCCGTCGGTACAGTGCCACAAATTTCGCCGGAATCAGTCGACCCGACCGTGAAGAATTTTCATTGGGGTGACATGCTCAAGGGATTGTTCGAGGCCTATGACCGTGGTGCGGAAACCGTCGTCTTGACCGATGGTAATGGCAATATCACAGAGGGGCCAGGGTTCAACTTGTTTGCAAACATTGGCGGTCGTCTGGTTACCCCAGAAAGCGGTGTTTTGTTAGGCATTACCCGCATGACGGTGATCGAGTTGGCTGAATTGTTGAACGTCAAGGTAGAAGTGGGCACTCTAACAGAACGGGAGTTGCGCAGCGCGGACGAGGTGTTTGTTTCTTCGACGGCTGGCGGGGTCATGCCCGTTTCACGTCTTGATGGCGATCCAATCGGCGATGGAGCGCCAGGTCCGTTGACGCAACGGCTGCGACAGATGTACTGGGACGCGCACGACGACGAAAGGTATGTTACGTGGATCGACTATCGCTAGCAGCCTGAAGCGGGCGGGTTAGGCCTAGTGCCAATGGAACGGTCGTTAGTGCGAATAACCCGACCATGGCCAATGTTTGTACGACGCCAAGTAAATCGCTAAGCACGCCAAAAACAGCCGGGGCTATGGCCCAGGCTCCCATGGTGAGGGTCATGAATAGACCGAAACCACGGCCATGACGCTCCGGAACCACGAATTCCGCCACGCTTGCGTACAAAACGGACGAAGTGCCGTTCAGTGCCACGCCTACAATTGGTAACAGCCAAAAACAGGCTTCTAGTGGTAGTGGTAAAAGTAACAAAATACCGCCGGCGGTCGCCAGTTCGCTAATAACGGCTGTGCGTACAATGCCCAGGCGCTCAGCGATCACGCCGCAAACGAGTTTACCTGCGGCACCGCCCGCAAATACCAGGACCAGGGCACCACCAATCGCCTCAATCCCCGCTCCTTTGATAATTAGCAGGAATGGTAGGAACGTTATAAAAGCGGCGCGGCAGGCTCCGTCGATCATTGATACAGCGGACAAAATGGCATATCCGCTTCGCTGGTGAATGCCCCAGTCACCTAATTTCAGACTATCTGGCGTAGAATTCTGGCGCTTGGTTGGATTTTTAGGACGGGCTCCTGTGCTTAATAAACGCAACAAAAACAATAGCCCGATGGCGGCGGCGATGCCAAATCCGCCGTAGCTATAAGTGACATAGCGCCAGTCCAGGCTGGCCAAGGCTAGGGCGGCTAGGCCTGGGACGGCCATCTTTCCCAAGTCTCCAGAAAAATTATAGATCCCCAAGGCGGTGCGCATGGGACCGTCTTGATAGGCCCTTGCCACAAGGGTAGAATTTAAGGGGTGTTGCGGGCTGTTGCCGATGCCGGCTAGGACAAGCGCCAGGGCCAAGCCAAGCGCGCCACCGGCAAAACCCAACAGACAAAATCCCGTGCCGGCGAGAAATGTGCCAACCACTAGGATACGCCGCTCCCCCCAACGCTCAGCGGCAAGGCCCGCCGGAAGCTGGCCGATGGACATTGCGCCAGAGTAAGTGGACGAGATAACGCCAACTTGGCTAAGGGAGAGGCCGAATTCCCCCTGCCATACCGGCAGCAAAATAATGATCAGATCAGAAAATCCGTCATGTATGAAATGGGTGCTGCATGTCGCGCCAAGTACACGCCTCCGCCGCTTGATCAGTGGTCCAATCACCATTTCGCACCGGGTGGCCGCTTGATCGTGTCCAAGAATTCCAGGACATGGGCATGCAGAGCCGGACCCGCACTAATCACCGATTTGTGCCGGGGGTCGGACCGGTTATAGACAAAATTCTGGCCATGAGAGCTTGTGTTGACGCCGCCGGCCTCGGTCAGAATCAGTTCCGCTGCGGCAATATCCCAATCACTTTTACCTGACAACGAAATGCAGGCATCGTATCGGCCACCTGCTACCAGGCACATGCGGTAAGCGATAGAATTTACCATGTGAATGGTGACGTCCGCCGGCTTATGTAAGGGACCGGCGTTTTTGAAGAGATTTCGCCCGGTTAACAGGCGAGCCCCTTCAAAATTTTGTATGGAGGTCACCTGGATGGACTCGCCATTGAGTCGCGCGCCACCGCCTTGAACGGCGTCAAAAAATTCCTGCTTAGCTGGATTATATACCGCAGCTGCCACAGGCCGGCCATCGCGGACCAAAGCGGCGCATACGGTGAATTCGGCCCGTTGCTGGATAAAAGCGCGGGTGCCGTCGATGGGGTCAACCACCCAAACGTCGCGGCAACCAAGGCGCTTGGAGTCGTCTTCCGTTTCCTCGGACAGCCAGCCATATTGCGGTCGATGATCCAGCAATTTTTGTCGCAGAAGGTCATCAACCGCGTGATCCGCTTCGGACACGGGGTCTCCATAACCCTTATCCCAATGTTTGACGCCACCATGAAAATAGCTCAACGCCAGGGCGCCCCCCTCGCGTACGATTTCAATCAAAAGTGCATGATCTTCTTTTAACTGACTCACGTTCCGGCCACCATCAGTCCGTCAATTCGCAAGGTTGGCGCATTGCTGCCATACCGGAATATCAAGTCATTGGCCGGCGTGGTTTCCAAAAACATATCCCTTAGATTACCTGCAATGGTCAGTTCCGAAACCGGATAAGCTAATTCGCCCTTTTCGATCCAAAAACCCGCGCCACCACGGCTGTAGTCGCCTGTGACGCCGTTTACGCCGAAGCCAATCAATTCTGTGACATACAATCCGTCATCAATTCCTCCAATCAACTCTTCCGGGCTTTGGTCCCCCGGCTGCATGTATAGATTGGTTGTGTTGGGCGAGGGCGGACCGGATGTACCCCGGCTTGCATGTCCGGTGGTCTGTAGTTCCAATTGGCGCGCCGAAGCAGAATCGAGCACCCAGGTGGTTAACACCCCTTGATCCACTAACAGCCATTTCCGATTAGTGACGCCTTCACCGTCGAAAGGCTTGGATGCCAGGCCGCGTGGCCGATGAGGGTCATCGACTATAACGATGTCAGGCTTGAACACGGCGGTATCAAGACTGTCCTTCAGAAACGATGTTCCACGAGCAATTGAGGTACCACTAATAGCATTGGAAAAATGGCCCAAAATCGATCGGGAGACACGCGGGTCGAATAGAACCGGAACCTGCTGGCTTTGAATTTTGCGCGGTTTTAAGCGTTTTACTGCTTGTTCTCCTGCTTTTGCACCAATGTTTTCTGGAGCATCCAAATCAGCAGTGTGCCGGGCGGACGAGAAATCGTAGTCTCGTTCCATTGCGGTTCCTTCTCCGGCGATGACGGAAGCGAAGATAGAGTGCGAAGACGTTGCATAAGATCCTGTGAAACCACTGGATGTGACCAGCGCAATGCGATTGCGGTTCCATCCTGCGCCGGCGTTTTCCGAATTACTGACGCCGTCCACTGCCAGCGCCGCTTCTTCCGCCTTGGCGGCCAGGTCATATAGCGCCTCTGGCGCGGGGTCATGGTCTTCATTGAGGTCAAGGTCAGGATGATTTTTGGATAGGTGGTCGGTATCAGCCAGGCCGCAATAGGGGTCGTCGGGCATAGCCGCCGCCATGGACAGGCCTCGTTCTAATAACTCGTCAAGGCTGGATGCTGTGATGTCCGTTGATGAAACAATTGCCTGTTTCTGACCCTTGAAGATGCGAAGGCCAAGATCTTTGCTTTCTGAGCGTTCCAGATCCTCCCGTTTACCCAAACGATAGCTTACCTCAAGGGACATGGATTCAAAAAGGACGGCATCGGCGGCATCGGCACCACCTTTTTCGGCCTTTTTGACAAGACTAGATAGAAAATCAAGGTCATTGGCCCTATCGGCCAGTTGTTGGCTCATGCGGTCTCTCCGCTGAAAGGGGAGTTCGTGTGTTCTGTATAGGCGTTTCAGGCAGCGTTTGCGACTGCAGTCGCTATCAAATTTGCGAAATAATGGTTACGAAGATGTAAAGTCAGTTCAGCGGAAAAATTAGAGGAGAGTTTTATGGAATTACGAATGGATGA
>CAXGCE010000042.1:0-9278 GCA_964007795.1 uncultured Alphaproteobacteria bacterium
TTTCATACGCGCCCTGGGCCACACCTAGGGCCACCGTCGCGGCACCAACTCTTTGCGAATTATATGCGGTCATCAGATCCGCGAACCCCTTGCGTAATCCACGGGGTGGAATAACTAGGCTGGATGGCGGTACGGCCATATCCTCAAACATAACCTCGGCCTCGGGAATGCCGCGAAGACCCATTGTCGGGGCGCGACCGCCGATCACCAGACCCTCAGTCTCGTCGCGAACGGCTATAAAACCACCGATACCTTCTTCCGCTCCACCCTCGTCAAAAACACGGGCAAAAATCAGATGCAGACGGGAGACCCCACCGCCTGTAATCCAATGCTTCTTACCGTTCAGAATATATTGATTACCTTTTTTATCAGCGCGTGTGGTCATTTCCGTCGCCGCACTGCCGGCCTCCGGCTCGGTGATACATATGGCCGGTTTATCGCCTGACAACACCAAATCAGCAGTCAGGCGTTTCTGTTCATCGGTGCCATACGCCATTATAGCGCTGATTGCACCCATGTTGGCCTCCACCGCGATACGGCCTGAAACGCCGCAAACTTTAGCCATTTCCTCAACGACCAGTGCAGCGTCAAGATAGTCAAGTCCACGGCCACCATATTCCGTCGGGATTGTCATGCCGAAGAAACCACCATCCTTCAGGTCATCGACATTATCCCAGGGATACTGCTCGCTGCGGTCCACTTCCATCGCCCGGGCCGCGATCTGTCCCTGGGCCAGTTCTTCGGCGCTTTGGCGCAGCGCCTCTCGATCCTTATTAAGCATTTCAGCCTCCTTCCAGTCGTTGGCGTATGCTGCTAAATATATTGTAGGAATGCACCCGCGCCTCGTGATCAAAGATCGACGAGGCGATCATCAGTTCATCCGCGCCAGTGCGTTCGATAAATTCCATCAATTTCGGAGAAATACTCTCTTCCGTTCCGACAAAGGCGCACGATTGCATTGCAGTGACACGCATTTTTTCCGCTGGCGTCCAATAGTCTTCTATATCATCAATGGGAGGGCGGAGACGGCCGCGGGTGCCGCGAAACAGATTGATGGACTGCTGCTGTGGCGTCGTGAACAAGTATCTCGCCTCTTCATCTGAATCCGCCGCCACGCCAATTATACCGACCATGGCATGGGGTTTCTGGATTTGCGCCGAAGGTTTAAAATTCTCCCGATAGACTTGTAGTGCCTGAAATAGGGCCTCCGGCGCAAAGTGGGAGGCGAAGGCGTAGGGCAACCCCAGAGCTGCCGCCAATTGAGCCCCAAAAAGGGAGGAGCCGAGTATCCATAGGGGCACATTCGTATCGGCGCCCGGCACTGCCTGAATAGTCTGACCTTCTTGCACCGGCCCCAGCAGCGCCTGCAGCTCCAACACATCCTGGGGGAAATTCTCTGCTATCATGGGATTGCGGCGCAAGGCACGCAGCGTCAACTGGTCGGTGCCCGGCGCCCGCCCCAAGCCGAGGTCGATGCGACCGGGATAGAGCGAGGCAAGGGTGCCAAACTGTTCAGCTATTACCAGCGGCGAATGGTTTGGCAGCATGACGCCGCCAGAACCGACCCGGATCGTCTTCGTACCCTCGGCTATATAACCGATCGCCACAGAAGTGGCTGCAGAGGCAATGCCTACCATGTTGTGATGTTCCGCAAGCCAAAACCGCTCGTAACCAAAAGACTCGGCATGCCGGGCCAGATCCCTGGAATTGCGCAAGGCATCGCCAGGATTGCTCCCTTCGCGCACAGGCGCAAGGTCGAGTACGGAAAACTTTGTCATGAACACCAATTGCCCTCGGTCAGGAACCGCCAATGCTGTTTTGCCCTTCCAAGCCAACCGGCTTTCTATAGGCTAGGCCCTTTCGCGCGCAAGTGCCGTTCAAATTCAACAGATTTGCATTGGATTGCCAATCGCCCAGGTAAAAAAGAGAGGGAAGTGAGGGCCTCGTCATGTGTACCTTAATCGCGCTGCGTAAGTAGTCATTTACACGAGCTAAACATGATAGATCAAACTGGGTAATAGGCGTAAAAAAATGGGCCATGATCTTGAAGCTTTATCGGGTTACCCTGATTCATGACTTAGGCTTTCTTTCCCGCAAACGGCATGGGTTTTGCATGGGCATCCAGGGGCCAGCGGGCCAGCGCTGGCACATCCAGAGGGTCGGTCAAACCCGCATGCAGCCGCTCTACCCCAGCCCAGGCGATCATGGCACCGTTGTCGGTACACAATGCCGGGGGTGGCGCAACCAACTGTAAACCTACTTCCCCGCACAGCTTGTCCAAACGTTGCCGCAAATGCTTATTCGCGGCCACGCCGCCGGCGATCACCATACAGTCAAGGTTGGGAATTTTTTGCCGCGCCATGGCGACCGCATTATATGCCCGATCAACGATCACATCGCCCACCGCCTTCTGAAAACTGGCCGCGACATCACCAACTGCGAGGTCGGGGTTACCTTCCAATATCCGGCGCAGGGCAGTCTTGAGGCCCGAAAATGAAAAATCACACCCTGCCCGCCCGACCATAGGGCGCGGCAGGGGAACCGCTTTATCATCGCCTTTTTCGGCTGCTACCTGAATGGCTGGGCCGCCAGGAAAGGGCAGGCCAAGCATTTTGCCCGCCTTGTCGAATGCTTCGCCCACGGCATCATCGATGGTGGTGCCCAGCCGGCAGTATTGTCCCAAGCCTTCGATCAACAACAACTGGCAATGACCGCCGGAAACCAGCAGCAGCAAATAGGGAAAATCAATGTCGTCCGTTAACCTCGCGGTTAAGGCATGACCTTCCAGATGATTGATAGCCAGCAGCGGCTTTGCAATGGCGGCGGCAATAGCTTTGCCTGTGACCAGGCCCACCATGACACCACCGATCAAACCAGGCCCGGCCGTCGCTGCTACGCCGTCCAGATCACTGAATTTTAGGCCGGCAACCTCCATAGCGTCGCGGATTAGCCCGTCAATATGCTCCACATGGGCACGAGCAGCGATTTCTGGCACCACGCCACCATAGGGACGGTGATCTTCCGTTTGACTCAGCACGATGTTGGATCGGATTCGCCGTTGGTCATCTACAACGGCGGCCGCAGTCTCATCACAGGAGGTTTCGATTCCCAATACGATCATGAATTGTCACTAAATGCTTGCGTGAAACACTTAGAGGCCTTAGCACCGCGTTTATGAACCCGCAAGATAAACTCCAGGCCAAAATTCGAATTGGGACCCGAGGCTCCCCCCTGGCACTGGCCCAAGCGGAGGAAGTCAAATCCCGACTTTTAACGGCCCATCCCAACCTGAGCGAAACAGACGTGATGATTGTCGTCATTGCCACTACCGGAGATAGGATCCAGAGCAAACCTCTGCGTGAATTTGGTGGCAAGGGCCTGTTCACTAAGGAGATAGAGGAAGCCCTGCTGGCTGGCGAAATTGATTTGGCGGTTCATTCGATGAAAGATGTGCCAACGGAACTGCCCGCGGGCTTGGTTATATCTACCTTTTTACCCCGTGAGGATCCCCGCGACGGGTTCCTTTCACCCCTTGCAAGAAGCCTCGAGGACCTACCCCAGAACGCTACTGTGGGCTCGTCCTCTCTGCGCCGGGTAGCGCAGATCCGCAATACCCGTCCCGACCTGCGGGTAGTGGATTTTCGGGGTAACGTTAACACCCGCATTCGCAAACTGTCGGAGGGCGTCGCGGATGCTACGCTTTTAGCCTGCGCCGGGTTAAACCGCTTGAACATGGCCGACCGAATCACCGCCCCCGTGCCGGTAGAAACGATGCTGCCGGCGGTGGCCCAGGCGGTGATCGGTTGCGAAATTAGGTTAGATGATCAATCTACGGCGGATATTCTCGCACCCCTGCACCATGATGAAACCGCCCACTGTGTGGCGGCGGAACGCGCCTTGCTCTCTGCCCTAGATGGTTCCTGCCGCACACCCATAGCTGCCCTGGCTACCCTAGCAGGAGAACACTTAAGCCTAAGGGCACAAATCCTTCGGGTTGACGGCAGCGAATGCCTGGACGCGACCCGCCGAGGCCCCATCGCACAAGCGACCGATATGGGTCGTGATGCCGGGGAGGAGCTGCTTTCTCGCGCCGGACCTGGCTTCTTCCCTAGTGATTGATGAAATGCGCCTCATCTTGACTCGACAACGCTTGGATTCGGAAATTTTAGCCCAGCGTCTAACGGCCATGGATCATTCCGTCCTAATCGAACCAATGTTGACTATTCACCCTTGCCCCGATACCAAACTGGAACTTGACCAGGCGGCGGCCATCCTACTGACTTCCGCTAACGGCGCGCGGGCGCTGGCCTGCCATACTGCGGACCGGCAATTGCCGGTACTTTGCGTCGGCGATGCCACAGCACACGCAGCACAAGACGCCGGTTTCAAAAATATCTCCTCCGCCAACGGTGATGTCACAGCGCTGGCGGCGTTAGCAAGGCAACGTGTAAATCCCAGCGACGGCGCCCTGGTACATGTCGCCGGCAGCTCCGTGGCCGGCGATCTAGCGGGGGATCTGACCGCCCACGGATACCAGGTGCAACGAGCAATTTTGTACCGGGCGGAGACCGCCCGGCAACTGAGCCAACCGTGTCAGGACGCACTGCGAACCGGCGATGTGGACGGTATCTTGTTTTTCTCCCCACGAAGCGCAGCCACATTTGTTAAACTCTTGCAGCAGGAAGAATTGGTGGAGGTATGTCGTGATATTGAGTTGTTCGGCCTGAGCCGGGCTGTCGCAGACGCTGCCGCCGGGGCGCCATGGAAGGGTCGAAATATTGCCGCAAAGCCCCGCCAGGATGGACTTTTAGAACTGCTACAAGTTAATAAGAATTAGATGGTTGATGAAACGAATTCGCGCAAGGAGGGGCAACCCAATGTACCGGCCAATGCGGAATTGACGAAGTCGATCGAAAAAGACGGCGAATTAGAGGAATTAGAACGGCCTTCTCATAAACTCAAGGGCGGTCGAGGGCCTCTTTGGGTCTTGATCATACTGGCCGTTGTGATCGTGGGTAGTTATCTTAGTTGGCCAATGGTGAGCAGCCTAATCCTGGAGAAATTACAGGCTGAAGCGCCCCGGACCATGGCAGCGATTAAGGAGCTGGACCGTCGTATGGCGCAGTTAGAGGCGGCCAATAAACACTATAAAACGGCTATCGACTCCATAAAAGACGCCCAAGCGGAAATCTCCAAGCACCTGGTTGACCTAGCAAAGACTTTGCCTGGCACCGATATTCTGGCCAATTTGGGCCGGAAACTCGAGGCTATAGAGAAGACTATCGCGAACCTGGATCAAAGGACCGGTGGGGACGCCTTCGACATTTTGGCACAGGAGATGGAAAGACTGAAGTCCCGCTACACAGAATTGGCTGACCGGCCCGACCAAATCGACAACGCGGACGAATCGGAGAAAACCGCTGCACTGGCTGCGGCCAATTCGCGATTGCATCAAACCATTGCAGCCTTGCAGGCACGTCTGGAGCTGCTCGAAAGTTCCGTACAACAGGATGCATTGTCGCGGGAAAAAACCGGTTTGGGAAAGAGCCTGGTCGTGGCCGTCGGACAATTGCGGCAAACTGTCCTGTCAGGCCGACCTTATGTAGAACCCTTGGCCACCGTAGCCGCCTTGGCAAAAAAGAACGAGAAATTTACCGCAGCCATCTTGACACTCAAGCCAACGGCAAAAAAAGGCGTTGCCACCCAGCGAGCCCTGTCGGATCAGTTCCCCTCAGTTGCCCGCACCGTAATGAAGGCAGACAAGAAGGATGGTGACGGATTCCTCCAACGCACCTGGCAGCGTGTTGGTTCCCTGATCACCATCCGAAGGGTGGGTGAGGTTGATGGTGAAGAGACAGATGCCATATTGGCCAGGACGGAACGGCGACTGGTAGCGGGGGAGCTGGCTGCAACCATCGAATTGATGGAAAGCCTGAGAGGACCGGCCAGTGTGGCGGCCCAGGCCTGGCTAGATCGGGCTAAGACCCGACTGCGCGCCGAACATGCTTTGGCGGACCTGCAGAGCCAAGTCATTACCGGCCTGGCAGACGGCTGATGCTGCGCGCAGTTATAGTATTTCTTATCCTTGCCGCATTGGGCGTGGCAGGGGCCTGGCTGGCTGACCATCCTGGCATGATTTCCATGCAGTGGGGCGGCCGGCAATTTGAAACTTCGACCGCCGTGGCCGCAACAGGCCTTGCGGTCCTTTTAGTGCTGGCCGCTGTTATCTACCGATTTTGGCGCTGGTTGGTTTCGTCACCGGCAACGCTTCACAAACTTCGCAAAGAAAGCCGCCAGCGAAAGGGTTATCAAAGCCTGTCATCTGGACTGGTCGCTGTGGCAGCTGGCGACGTTAGACAAGCGCAAAAACTAGCCCGGCGCACTAAGCAACTTCTGGATGATCCCTCCTTGACCCTGTTGCTGTCGGCCCAGGCGGCCCAGTTGGACGGTGATGAAACAGAGGCTAAGGAGAATTTTCAGGCCATGGCGGCCCACCCTGCAACGGAGTTCCTCGGTCTGCGTGGGCTCTTGGTGCAGGCCCGCCGGGATGGCGACCGGGCCGAGGCCCTGCGCCTTGCACGCCGCGCCTTTGCCTTACGTCCCGACACCCCCTGGGTGGGACAGGAACTGTTTGCTTTGGAGGCGGCAGCAAATGACTGGCAGGCAGCAGAAAAAACTCTTGCCCATAACATCCGGCGCAAATTGCTTCCCGCCGATGAAGGCAGCCGTCGTCAGGCCATTGTGAAGTTCGCTCAGGCTCTGGCAGCGTCCAACGAGGGCGAGAGCAAACGGGCTCTTGAACTGGCTCGCAAGGCCAATAACCAATTACCGGAATTTGCGCCCGCTACAGCCCTGGCCGGGCGCCTGCACGCCGCCGCGGGCGAGGGTAACAAGGCCCGCCGCCTGTTGTTGAATGGTTGGCGTGTTGCCCCTCACCCGGAACTGCTAGCGGCCTGGTTAGATGTCCACCCCTCTGACCAACCAGCGCAACGCCTGGAAGCAGTTCAAGAACTTATCGCAAAAAATCCCGATGATGGGGAAAGTCGCTTGGCCTTGGCCCAGGCAGCACTGGAAGCAAGTGAATTTGATCTGGCGCGCCCTCCGTTGGAGTCATTGATGGAGCAATTTCCATCGGCCCGCGTGGCCCGTGTGATTGCGGATCTAGAGGAAAAAGAACGGAGTGACGGGGCCGCTGCACGGCAATGGTTGCGGCAGGCTGCCAGCCTGCCGGTAGACGCCACTTGGGTATGCAAGGATTGCGGCCGCCAAATCGGCGTCTGGGCACCGCATTGTCCGGATTGCGTAAGTTTCGATGCGTTTGTTTGGAGGGTCCCCGCAGGTGCTGGCGCGGTTCTGCCCTATGCCGCTGGCATCACAACGGCCGCTGCACAGTCGGCGGAAGAGTCAGAAATCGAGATCCTACCACCGGACGTGGAACCCGCTTCAGCACCCACCAACTAGTATACCGGGTCCCTTTTGCGCGGCGCCAAGGGTAGCAGGACGAGTGCCAAATTTGCCGCCAGCAAACCACCGGCCAGAAAATAGAACACTGCCCCAAGCCCCCAACCATCGGCTATCATGCCGCCGATAATGGGCGCAGCCGTAGCCAGTATGGCCTGGCTGCCAAACATCAACGAGGTCGCAGACCCGCCCAGATTAGCAGGCGTCAGGTCCATCATCCAAGAATGGATCACCGGCCGCACGGCGAACAAGACGAACCCTAGGACAGCAATGCCCACGACGAACGTAGCCAGGTGACCCAGGAACATAAGCGCTGCGATCACCACGGTCGATGCGGTTAAGCCTGCCAGAACAATTGGGCGCCGCCCCACACGGTCTGACCAGGCTCCGGCTACGGGCGCCGCCACCACGCCCGCTGATTGCATGGCAGCCAGCGCCAAACCCAGCATGACGGGTCCTGCGCCGAGTCCATTGGCCAGATATAGGGGCAGGAAGGCCAATAGGCCAGCCTGTGTCATAGTCCGCAGAGCCGCTACGAGGCACAGGCTCAACACTGCCCTATCGCACAATAATGTAGTTAGGCCCTTGAAGTAGGTTGCCAGATCCATGCCTTCCCCAGCACTGCTTTGAGCTCGTTCGCTGTTTGATTGTCTTGGCAGTGCCAGGAACAGCAACAAGGCCACAGCCAAGGTTGGCACACAGGCGGCCGTAGCGGCCTGTGACCAGCTCAGCCAGACCAGCGCCACACCTACGGCCATGGGCGCAAGGGCGTCGCCGCTGTTCGCACCCAGGGCATGGATGGATAGGGCATAGCCCCGCTGTTGAGGAAAGCGCCGCGAAATGTATGAAATCGCTGCGGGATGCCACATATTGTTGGTGCACCCGATCAGCACCACCAACGGCAGCAATCCCAAAACGCCGTCCGCCATGCCAAAGGACGCTAGAGCTAAGGCGCCGACCGTCAGGGAGGCCACGAGGATTGGCACTCGTCGCCCGGTCAAATCCACAAGGGCGCCGCTGAATATATTGGTGGCGAAGGAACTGATATGCACTGTGGAGACCAACAGCCCGGCCTCGGTATAGGACAGGTGCAAGGCCTTAGCGATGAACGGTAGCAACAAATAGAACGTACCCATCACCCAGTGCGTGGCACCGTGCCCCATACCCACTAGGACCGCCGGGCCCTGTTGTCGCCACTGCAGTCCGGTTAGCCGTTGTACTAAAGACATTCGGGTTTAATTCTCGTCAGGAACAATAGTAATTACGCATTCTCATGATGCCATATTCCTTTGCGCCAACGGATATTGCAAATCGTCCTCACCCAGCCTATTGTCCCGCCGCCTTCCGACGTTATGCCGGCGTAGCTCAGGGGTAGAGCAACTGATTCGTAATCAGTAGGTCGGGTGTTCAATTCACCCCGCCGGCACCATAAAAACCCCGCAATTACAGTGGATAGCAGATTATTTAGCTTTGTATCGAATGACGACGTGTGTAATTCCTGTGTAAACATGTCAGGAACTCAGCTTCTTTGACGACTTTATCGGAACCCCTTTTGTTCCTCCCTGATCAAGCCTATCCAGGGCTTCGTCGACTTGCTGCTCGCGAGCGTGGGTATAGCGCATCACCATATCTACGGAAGAGTGACCGGAAAACTCTTGTATGGTCCGAATTGACGCACCTGTTTCGGCCAGGTCGGTTATTGCGGTATGCCGCAGGATGTGTGGGGTCACCATCCGTGGATCAAGGCTGGCAGCCACTACGACGCGGCGGAACGGCCCTTTCATGCTCTCATAGTGCTTACTAGCACTAGCGGCATT
>CAXGCE010000043.1:0-9088 GCA_964007795.1 uncultured Alphaproteobacteria bacterium
ACGGCATATTTGATTGAAGGAGTGACCTGTTTCATGATTCTAGTCGGCTTGGGCGGCAATTTAGAATCTGCTAAATTAGGCTCGCCTAAAGAGGTCATGAAGACCGCTCTATATAAATTGACCTACGCGGGCCTGCGGATATTGGATCAATCCCCATGGTATCGGTCAGCGCCAGTTCCGGCTTCGGAGCAGCCGTGGTTTATAAATGGCGTCGCGCGGGTAGAAACAGCTCTGGCACCACTAGCATTGTTGGCCTTGCTGCATCGTGTTGAAGCGAACATGGGGCGTCAGCGCGCAGCACGTTGGTCGGCGCGCATTATAGACCTGGATCTTTTGACCTATAAAGACATCGTCATTCCGGGAGAGACAGAAAATCAACTGGTGTTGCCACATCCCCGATTGGCAGAACGCGCCTTTGTTTTGGCGCCTCTGGCCGATCTGGCGCCGGAATGGCGGCATCCGGTCACAGGCCATTTGGCAGGGCGCTTGCTGGCCCAGCTGCCGCCTGGACAGGTTTTGGAAAGAATGCCTGAGTAATTCCTCAGAAGGCATTTGCACAATCGGAGAATGTGCTTTACATGGTGCTTGAAATTCTGGTTGCTGCCGACTATTTATGACTGCCTGTCCAATTCTACTTAGATGGAGAGTTAACAGCCATGGCTCGTGTTACCGTTGAAGACTGTATTGAAAAGGTGCAAAACCGATTTGATCTAGTCCTGATCGCAGCTTCCCGGGCCCGGCAAATTTTGGCCGGTGCAGAGATTACTGTGCCAGAGGACCGGGATAAGAACTCAGTTATCGCTTTGCGGGAAATTGCTGAGGAAACTGTCACCGCCGATGTCCTGCGCGACAACGTCATTCAAACCATGCAGCGCTATGTGGAAGTTGACGAACCGGAGGAAGACGATATGGAGGCGCAGATGTTGAGCCATCAGTTCGCCGATAATATTGAAGAATCTGAGGTCCTCGTGGCTGACCCTAGTCCTTCCGAGGATGTAGGCGGCGAAATTTCATTCCAGGATGGAGATGCGGCCTAAGGCGGGTTTCACCCAAGGACAAGCTGCACAGTGATGGGGCAGACAGCTGGCGCCGCGGTTCGCGGCGTCATTCTTTTATTTCAGCTGGCTGATCAGACGACCAAATGATCCGGCAATTTGAATTGGTGGAGCAGGTTGCCGATTACGACAGTCACGTCGATGAAGACTTGTTGAACCGCGCCTATGTTTTTTCAATGAAGGCGCATGGCAGCCAAAAGCGCGCTTCTGGCGACGCTTATTTCTCCCATCCGGTGGAGGTGGCCGCAATTCTCGCAAGCTACAAATTAGATTGCGCTACCATCGCAACGGCGCTTTTGCATGACACCGTGGAAGACACCCTAGCCACCATCGAACAGATCCAAGATTTGTTCGGTCCCGATGTGGCGCGCCTGGTCGACGGAGTAACTAAATTAGCTAAGCTGGAATTACATCCCGACGCTGACCAGCAGGCGGAAAATTTTCGCAAACTGGTGTTGGCCATGTCCAACGATATTAGGGTTCTTTTGGTCAAGTTAGCGGACCGGCTGCATAACATGCAAACCCTAAATTTTCTTAAATCAAAGGAAAAAAGGCTGCGCATCGCCACCGAAACTATGGAAATTTATGCGCCCCTGGCGGAACGGTTGGGTATGCAGCGTCTGAAGCAGGAACTCGAAGACTTAGCATTTGCGGAGCAGAACCCTGATGCCCGAAAATCCGTGCAGCGGAGGTTGAAGTTTCTGCATGAAGATGGGGATGACATTCAGGAAGGCATCAGTAGCGAATTGGAACGGACCTGCGAGGCGGCTGGTATTCCCGCTAAGGTGACTTCCCGCGTCAAGACGCCTTATTCCATCTGGGCAAAGATGCAGGGTAACCATGTGGCCTTCGAACAGTTGTCAGATACCATGGCGTTTCGCCTTATCGTGGACAATGTATCCGATTGTTACCAAGTTCTTGGTGTGGTTCATGGAAAATACAAAATGGTGCCGGGGCGTTTCAAGGACTATATCTCGACCCCGAAGTCGAACAATTATCAATCCTTGCATACTACTGTAATCGGCCCAGACAATCGTCGGATCGAAATACAAATCCGCACTTCAATGATGCACCAGGTGGCGGAACTGGGCGTGGCGGCCCATTGGCAATACAAACAGGAAGTGGGACCAGGTGATGGCAGTCAATATCGCTGGCTTCAGGGCTTGTTGGAAATACTGGAACACGCACAGAGCCCGGAAGAGTTTCTAGAACACACCAAGCTAGAAATGTATCCCGACCAAGTGTTCTGCTTTACCCCCAGGGGGGGCGTAATCGCTTTGCCGCGTAGCGCAACCAGTATCGACTTTGCTTACGCCCTGCACACCGATGTTGGGCACACGTGCGTCGGATGCAAAATTAACGGTGGGATTGCGCCCCTGAGTACTGAGTTGCGTAATGGCGATCAGGTTGAAATTCTGCGCTCGTCACAGTCCGCGCCTGACCCGAATTGGGAGAGCTTTGCGGTTACTGGCAAGGCGCGGGCGGCGATCCGCCGATTTGTTCGGGCGGAGCAGCGGGAGGAATACCGCAAGTTGGGCCTGGCTATAGCGGAGAAGGCGTTCAGGGAATCCGGCCATGAGTTCACTAACCGTGCGATGGTGAATGTCCTAAAAATTTTGGATGCTGAATCCCCTGACGATATCTACGTGCAATTGGGCCAGGGTCATCTCACTTCCCGGAAACTGTTGGCTAAGATATTTCCCGGCGAACGGCGCTGGCGGGCCGCGAATGCTTTTGGCGCCATCAATCGAATGCTGCCGGCCCGTTTGCGCCGGGGCGTGGGTAATGGTATTGACGGGGATCTACGAGCAGAGAATTCTATTCCTATTTATGGCCTGACGCCTGGGTTGGCCGTGCACTATGCGAAATGTTGCCATCCCTTGCCAGGCGAGCGCATTGTCGGCATCGTCAATCCGGGCAAGGGGATTGATATTCACGCCATTGACTGTGAACGATTAGCTGATCTGCCCGAGGATCGTGACAATTGGATCGACGTCCGTTGGGACCTGGACCCGGAAGCCCCAGGAATTTACGTGGGTCGGATTGACACCTTGGTTTCAAACCAGCCAGGAAGCCTGTCGAGCTTGTCTAGCGTCATTGCAAAGAACATGGGCAACATCTCGAACATACGGGTAACTGACCGCAGTGCGGACTTTTTTCGGTTTCAGGTTGATGTGGAAGTGGCAGATCTGAAGCATCTGAGCAACATCATCGCGGCCCTACGGGCCACGCCAGACATCAGTTTAGCGGAGCGTATACGGGGATGAACGATCAAGAAGCACTGCAACACTTTCGTGACGCTGGGGCTCTATTGGAAGGGCATTTTATTCTGACTTCGGGCCTGCGCAGCCCTATGTATTTACAATGCGCAAAAGTGCTGATGCATCCCGACCGTGCGGCCACCCTGTGCGGCGCTTTGGCAGCACGGATTGTGGCGAAACTGGGCGATGGTGCCATCGATTTAGTGGTTTCGCCAGCCTTGGGCGGTGTGGTTGTGGGTTACGAGATGGGGCGGCAATTGGACTGTCCTGCGATCTTTACTGAACGGGTTGCCGGTACGTTCGAGTTACGCCGCGGGTTTGAAATTCTAAAAGGCGCTCAGATTTTGATGGCAGAAGATATTGTGACCACCGGTTTGTCATCACGTGAATGCATTGATTGTATTCGAGATTTGGGCGGCAATGTTGTGGCCGCTTCTTGTTTGATCGATCGTTCCGACGGCAATGTGGATGTTGGAGTACCGCTGTTCGCGTTGGTGGGGATGGAGGTGCCGGCCTATGAATCGGATAAGTTGCCGGCGGCGTTGGCTGCGATACCGGCGGTCAAACCAGGTAGCCGTAGTTTGCAATAGAGGTTCATTTTGTGCCAATTTGGCACAAAACAGATTTGTAGAGAATTGAAGATGAGCGAGAAACTTCGCTTGGGCGTCAATATTGACCATGTCGCGACGGTCCGAAATGCCCGTGGCTTGACACATCCCGATCCCATTCGCGCTGCCCTTGTAGCGGCGGAGGCCGGAGCCGACGGTATAACGGCGCATCTACGCGAGGACCGTCGTCATATATTGGATGAGGATATCGAGCGTCTTAGCGAGCAAATCGAGTTGCCCCTAAACCTGGAAATGGCGGCGACGGACGAAATGCTGGCAATTGCCTTGCGCCATAAGCCTCATGCGGCCTGTATCGTACCGGAGAAGCGCGAGGAACTGACCACTGAGGGGGGGTTGGACGCCCATGGCGGTGAAGCCCACTTGCGCAGGTATGTTGACGAGATGGTGAGCGGAGGCATCAGGGTATCCCTATTCATTGATCCGGAGGAGAAACAGCTTCGTTCCGCCAAACGTTTGGGTGCGCCGGTGGTGGAATTGCACACCGGTTGTTATGCCGAGGCAGGAGTAGAAAACCGGCAGGCGGAGATGGATCGACTTGTTCGTGCCGCTGTATTTGCCGAAGAATTGGGCTTGGAATGCCATGCCGGCCATGGTTTAAGCTACGACAATGTCGGCCCCATCGCAGCAATTCCGAACCTAGTGGAACTGAATATTGGGCATTTTCTGATTGGCGAGGCCATATTCGGTGGTCTGGATTTATCGATCAAGCGTATGCGGGCCCTGATGGACCAGGCTCGGGCCGCAGCTATAGGTGACTAATTGGCATGATCATCGGTATAGGGAATGACTTGATCGATATTCGACGCATCGAACGCGCCCTGGAACGGTTTGGAGACAGGTTTATTCAAAGAATTTTTACTCCTTTAGAGCAAAAGAAGGCCGAACGGCGGCGTAATCGCGCAGAAACCTATGCTAAGCGGTTCGCGGCCAAGGAGGCTTGCGCCAAGGCCTTAGGCACAGGATTTCGCAAAGGAGTTTTTTGGCGGGATCTTTGCGTAGTCAATCTGCCAGGCGGCAGACCAAGCATGGAACTTACAGGAGGCGCCTTGAAACGCTTGCAAGAAGTTACACCAGCAGGCATGAAGGCCCAAATCGATTTGACCTTGACTGATGAACCACCGTTAGGCCAAGCCATCGTAATCATTTCGGCTATTCCCTACGTTCCGGCGAAGTCGAGTAACGAGGGCCCGTGAGCCAAACAAATTGTATAACATTGTCCACGGCGGTGGTGTGATATGGCGAAAATGAATACTAATGAAGTATCTAAGGCCAAGCCGAAAAGCCAGGAGGGGTGGCGCGAGACCATCAAGACAGTCATATATGCCGTTCTTATTGCCTTAGTCATTCGGACTGTGGCCTATGAACCCTTCAACATCCCTTCAGGCTCTATGCTTCCCACGTTGCTGATCGGCGACTACGTCTTCGTGGCAAAATACCCATATGGTTTTAGCAAACATTCCATGCCACTCAGCCCACCGCTATTTAGCGGCCGTATTAATGAATCACCTGTCGAGCGGGGCGACATTGCCGTATTCAAATTACCCACCGACAATTCCACCGACTATATCAAGCGAATCATTGGGCTACCGGGCGATCGCATTCGGATAACGGACGGTGTTTTATACATAAATGGCAAGGCCGTGAAGCGGGAGCGGGTGGATGATTTTATGCAACAACATTTCGGTGCCCGTTACGGGAGGGTTCACCAATATCAGGAAACGCTACCCAATGGACGGACCTACCTGACTTTGGATTTGCAGCCCCGCAGCATTGTGGACAACACAAATGTTTATGTGGTGCCGCCGGGTCATTATTTTGCCATGGGTGACAACCGGGACGATTCCACTGACAGCCGTTTCCTCAATCACGTGGGGTTCATTCCGGCCGAAAATTTGGTGGGACGGGCTGATTTGATCTTTTTCTCGGTGAATAACAAGGCGCGGATTTGGGAAATTTGGAAATGGCCAACGGCTATCCGGTTTAGTCGCCTCTTTGATGGTTTTGGGTGAGCCGTGAGAACCCGGGACCTAGCTGAAATATTCCTTCTGCTCGGTCACCAATTCGCCAAACCAGAATTGTTGGAAGAGGCATTATGCCACCCTTCCCTGGACCATCGGCGTCAAGGCGGCCGTGATTACCAGCGCCTCGAATTCTTAGGTGACCGGGTTCTAGGGCTGATCATATCTACCGCCCTGTACAAGGACGATGCCCAGGCAGATGAAGGAGCCCTAGCGATACGCTTCAACAACCTCGTTCGGCGGGAGACCGTAGCTAGGGTGGCCCGGCTGGTTGGCCTTGGTGCGCATATGCGGTTGGGCAAAAGCGAGGATCGTCAAGGTGGACGCGACAAACCGGCTATTTTAGCTGACGTGTGCGAAGCGGTGATTGGCGCGCTATACCTGGATGGCGGTTTGCCTTCGGCTGAGGCTTTTGTTCTGAAATATTGGGCAGATTTCATGGCCTCTACTAGCGAAGCAACTAAGGATCCAAAGACCCAATTGCAAGAGTTGCTGCAGGGAAGATCAGGCAAACCACCACTATACAGGGTTGTCGGACAAGAGGGACCGGACCACGCACCCGTCTTCAAGGTGGAAGTGCGTGCCGATGGTCATGATCCCGCCGAAGGTCAGGGCGGCTCACGTCAGGACGCGGAAAAGGCCGCCGCCGCTGCCATGTTGTTCTGCCTGGGCAAATGATCTTGACCGTTGCAAAGCGCTGTGGATTTGTCGCGTTATTGGGTGCTCCCAACGCTGGCAAATCCACCCTGACAAACGCCCTAGTGGGTAGCAAGGTGTCCATTGTCACCCATAAAGTGCAAACTACGCGAGCGCGAATTACCGCCATCGCCCTGCATGGGCCGGCCCAGATAATTTTTGTAGATACGCCCGGAATATTTGCCAAAACAAAACACCGGCTTGAAAAGGCCATGGTTGCTGCTGCCTGGAGTGGGGCGGAAGACGCGGATGTACGGGTGCTGTTGGTGGATGTGGAGCGGGGGGTGGATGGGGATACACATGGCATTATCAACAGGCTGAAGAACGCCGGCATGAAAGCTGTGCTTGTGCTGAACAAAGTGGATCTCGTACGCCGTGAGAGTCTTTTGGCTTTGGCTGATAGTTTAAATAAGGAAGGTATATTTTCGGATGTCTTTATGCTGTCGGCCCTGAAGGGGGACGGCGTCGACGATCTGCGTGCCGCTTTGGCGGAAAAAATTCCAGTAGGAACTTGGCACTATCCGGAGGATCAGTTGGCCGATATTCCACAACGCCTGTTGGCGGCGGAAATTACGCGGGAAAAACTGTTTTTGCGCTTGCATCAGGAATTGCCCTATGCAGCGACGGTGGAGACAGAATACTGGAAATCTGCGAAAGGTGGCGCCATTCGCATTGAGCAGGTTATCTATGTTCGCCGGGCTACGCAAAAGGCTATTGTGCTAGGCAAAGGAGGTCAACAGATCAAACAAATCGGCGCGGAGGCGCGAGCGGATATGGCAGAGATCTTTGGCTGCAAGGTGCACCTGTTTCTGTTCGTCAAGGTACGGGACAACTGGCAGGACGACCCGGAGCGCTACCGCGAAATGGGATTGGAATACTATCGTTAAGGAGAAGTAGGATGAAACGCCACGGTTCGTTGGGACTTATGGCTTTTTGGACTGATATTGAGGCGGATTACATCCCGCATTTCCAGGAATGGCACAACTGCGAACACATTCCCGAACGCATATCCATTCCCGGTTTTAATGTGGGCCGCCGTTATCGGGGCAAGGGCGCTGCACCAAATTTTCTGATGTTTTACGAAACCGATACGGCGTTGGTCTTTGCCTCCGATGCCTATCTGACGCGACTGAACGACCCCACGCCATGGACCCGGGATAGCCTCCCGCATTTCAAGAATCCTTGCCGCAATATCTATACCTTGCAGGCCGAAAATGGATGTCCTGCACCCTTAGAGGCGCCATACATCCACACCGTGCGCTTTAATCTGGATCAAGGGCTGGATCAGCCGGTGGATTGGCTATCCTCTGTCAAGGCCTATCGGACCCGTCTTTATGCGGTGGACGAAGCAATATCCAACATTATGACATCAGAGCGGCAGATCTACGGAGGCGGACCGGGACAGCAGAAATTTTTGGCCATGATCGAACATGCAACTCCATTAGGAGATTTACCTGCGCCGCCTGGCGCGCTAGATGTATTCAGTGACGAATTTTGGTTAGAAATCGCTCTTTATCCGGAAGACTAATTCCCATCCAGCCAGGCATTGAATTTAGGCTCGCGCTTTTCTTGGAACGAAGCGACACCATCGAGGGCATCGGGATGGTAGTCCACCAGGGCGGTCTTTGCTGCAATTTCATCGCAGGCCTGTTCGAAGGTTAATTCTGCTGCGTTGTAGATGGAGCGCTTTAAGAAGCGCATGGCGACTTGCGGACCAATAGCTAATTCCCGGGCCAAATCACGCGTCGTGTTGGCCAACTCGCTTCCGGGCACCACTTCATGCACCAGGCCCAATTCTCGAGCTTCCTCCGCTGAAACGATGCGTTTACGCATCAGGAAATCTAAGGTTTTTGCCAAACCCAAGTGCTGTAATAGCAAATGTTGGCCGCCTTCATCTGGAAGCAACGCAAAACGCAAAGTGGCGCTACCCATACGGGCCTCTTCCGCTGCAATGCGAAAGTCGCAGGCTAAAGCCAAAGAAAATCCGGTCTGGATCGCCACTCCATTGATGGCAGCGATGGTCGGTTTATCGATCGCGCGAATAGTGCGGTTCAGTTCCTGACTGATCATGCGTAGGCTATCATATGTACCAATGCCATTGTCGTGACCAGGCGGTATGGGTGGTACTAGACCCGGTTCGGTCTGAATCCCTTGGGCATAGCCTTTTAGGTCATCGCCCGCGCAAAATGCGCGGCCAGTACCAGTGAAAATGATAATCCAGACTTGGTTGTCCATTTGTGCCTGGTTCAACATTTCGATTAAATCGCGCTTGATACCCGTTGTCATGCCGTTCAGGCGTTCGGGCGTATTGAAGGTCACCCAGGCAATGCCGGGATCCTCCAGCTGTACTTCAAAACCGCGAAATTTACCGGTGTCCATGACATCCTCCACTCATTGTTTGTTGTTAATCTCCAATTTAGCCTCATCCG
>CAXGCE010000044.1:0-9038 GCA_964007795.1 uncultured Alphaproteobacteria bacterium
CTGCCTATAGCTTCACAAAAGTGCAACTATTTGTCAAATTACGGGGGCGGTTAGCTCAGCTGGTTAGAGCGCCTGCTTTACACGCAGGAGGCCGCAGGTTCGAGTCCTGCACTGCCCACCACTTTCACCACTTCGTGTCTACTTCCACACCATAACTGGGCGTTCACCCCCTGGTTACTGACAGTTGGTTCTTGCCACACCGTAGTTACAGATGATAACTGTACAGAAATGGGGAGTGAGTTATGTCAACCTATACCATAGCAGTCCATGCCGAATTCCTATTGAGCAGCTTCACCCGGTCGCTCCGAGCCAGAAACCTATCAGAGCGAACGGTGGACACCTACACCGAGTCCTTAAGGCAATTCGCAGACTTCCTGGTCAGGCAAGGTATGCCGACCCAATTAGAGAACGTCTCCAGGGAGCACGTGGAGTCGTTCATCGAGGATCTCCTAGGAAAGTGGAAGCCAGCCACGACCAACAACCGCTACCGGGGATTGCAGACCTACTTCGGCTGGCTCGTGGAAGAAGGGGAGATAAAGGTATCTCCAATGGCCCGGATGAAGCCCCCGCGAATCCCGGAATCGCCGCCGGACATCCTTGACCCTGATGACCTGCGTAAACTCCTAAAAGCCTGTGAGGGCCAGGGTTTTGATGAACGTAGGGACATGGCCATCATCCGCATCTTATTGGATACCGGGCTTCGCCGGTCGGAGATGGCCGCGATTACCATGTCAGACGTTGACTTAGACCAACAGACTCTCCGGGTGATTGGGAAGGGAGGCAGGGTAAGAGGAGTGCCTTACGGCCGCAAGGCCGCCCGAGACCTGGACCGTTACCTACGGGTGCGCCAACAGAAGCCTCATGGGGCCAGCCCGAAACTTTGGATCGGCAAGTCTGGCCCCACAACTCCCAGCGGCATCTATCAGGTGGTGCGGGACCGGGCAATACAGGCCGGGGTGGGTCACGTTTACCCACCCCTGTTGCGCCACACCTTCGCTCACATGTGGTTGTCCAGTGAAGGCGCTGAGGGAGATTTGATGCGATTGGCAGGATGGCATCTCGGAGAGGATTAGAGATGTAGAGCTCAGGCCGGAGGAATTAAGCAATAAGTAAACGGGAAGTAATCCCGTTAAAGTTACCTATCAAAATACGGTTCGTGGTGTTTGAAAGTTAAATCCGCTGCGCGCGCAGCCTTTCTCCGTCAACGGGGAATGGGTTGTTGCGACCTCTGCCTCAACGGAACAAATTTTTGGAGTAGGAAAGAACCGACATGAATTCGAGACAACGGCGGGAACAATTTCGGGCAATCCTGGCCGGGGACCAGTGCGTGCACCCCGCATCAGTGTTTGATCCCATATCCGCCCGCATCGCCGAGGACCTGGGATTCGAGCTGGCCTTCATGGCAGGGTCCATGGCCTCAGCAACGGTGTTGGGCGCCCCCGACCTGGTGGTGCTGACCCTCACCGAGTTTGCCGAGCAGGTCCGCCGCATCTGCCGGGCCGCCAACATCAGCCTCGTGGTGGACGCCGATCACGGGTATGGTAACGCTCTCAACGTGAAGCGCACCGTGGAAGAACTGGAATCGGCTGGGCTAGCAGCCCTGACCATCGAGGACACTGTACTCCCTCAAAACTTCGCCAAAGCCAAAGGAGAGGAGATGATCTCCCTGGAAGAAGGAGTAGGGAAGATGAAAGCCGCCTTGGCAGGACGGCAGGACCCCAGCCTGGTGATCATCGCTCGCACCGTCGCCTTGCGCACTGAGGGCGTGGCCGGAACCGTCCGGCGCGCCAAAGCTTACGAGCAGGCTGGCGTAGATGCGCTGTGGCTGGCCGGAGGCATCACCCGGGAGGGGGTGTCCGGGGTGCATGCCGAAGTACGACTCCCCTTACTGATGGGTGGGGGCGACCTGAGCGACGATTTCCTGAGAGCCAATGGTGTCCGCGTGGCACATCAGGGGCATTTGCCCTTCGCCGGCGCGGTAAAAGGGATATATGACACTCTAAAAGCGCTCCGCGCTGGCGTGGCCCCCACAGATTTGGGAGAAGCTGTGGCCTCGGCGGAGTTGATCGGCCAGCTTACCCGCAGGGCGGACTACGACCGGTGGACCAGCGAGTACCTGAATTAGAACACGTAACGCATTTGCCTGTTAATACCCGGAAACGCGCAGCGATTCAAGCGCCAGGCGCAATTCTACCTGGACGGACTGGTAGAGAAGAATGACGATATTCCTTTCGTTAGGAATGCTACGCGTGATTAGAGTCACATCGACAGTGTGATTCTAACGGTGAAAGGGCGATGCCGGGATTCTGTATTTACCTTGTATCTATCGGTAGCATGTCGGAGAGGAGAAACCCAACAGTCCGGGAAGGGAGGCCATCAGATAGGCTTTACACAATCGATATCCTCTGGGTTCCGTAGGTATTTTGACTTCAATACCAGGTCCAGCCGATCGGAATTTTGGTGGTGGCAGGTTTTTGCAGTGCAGGTCGGGCTAGCTACCATTATTCTGGATGGGTTATTTTTTGGGTGGGAGACCATGGAGTCCAGCTGGAGTCCTCTCAATACACTTGCCACCTTGACTCTGTTTATACCGGGGTTAGCCGTATCAGTCAGACGTCTCCATGACGTAGAACGCTCCGGATGGTGGATCCTGATCTGCTTAACTATTATAGGAATAATTTTCCCCTACCTCTACTGGGCCGTTCAGCCGAGCGGGTATGGGACGAACAAATATGGGCCAGCCCCTACCGCTCCGTTCAATAGCGCGACGTCTCAAAGTGAGGAATGTGCTTCTAGAACGCAAGACAGAGCCAGGTCTTGCGGCGAGTGCGGCTCTGAACTGAACTCGGGCGACAATTTTTGCCCTGAATGTGGCAGGGCCGTATGACCAATCTCCAAAGCCGCGGCCGTGGAGTTCCTGGTCCATCGCCGGTCTACCGGAGTGATACCTACGATAGCCGCCCTGAACAAGTAGGCACACTGCGAATCCGCGGGTTAGAAGCTCCGTTGGATTCAAGGGGATTGGGTAAGTCAGAGTTGCAGGACCACTTTAGAGTCTGGTGTGCTGCCCGTTGTTGAAGCATCAATACCGAACACAAAGCAACGATTGCTCGTCTCTATTGCCAGCGAATCGCCTGACCATATGGTTGTGGAAACAGGGCGTTTGAATAACATGCGACCTGCTGCCTCGCCACGTCCTACGACCGCACCTTCTGCCCTAACTCAATCCCGAATTGTTGGGCGGCATTACTTCCCAGCATGCGCGCGATGGTGGATTCCTCCACGTCTGCATTGGAGAGAGCCTCGATAGCGTCCCAAGCGCTGGTGGTATCATCGTTGGGGTATCGGGAGCCCCAGACGACCTTTTCGGCGAAGTCGTGGGGCAACTCCTGGATCATTCGCTCGTCGGCATCAAAGCCTAGCCGGAGGTTGGCGTCGATGGTATCGAACCCTTCCGCCTGTAGGCTATAGGCGCGCAGTTTGTTCATTAGGCCGATGCCGCGGCCCTCTTGAGCCAGATACAGCAACACGCCACTGCCTTGTTCCGCCATCAAAGCGATTGCGCCACGCAACTGTTCTCCGCAATCGCATTTCATTGAAGCCAAAAGGTCGCCGGTGAAACATTCCGAATGCAGGCGGGTCAAGACCGGAGAATGGCGGTCTGGGTCGCCGATAATAATAGCCAGATGCTCAATGCCACCATCGGCTGGACGGAAGGCGACTAAACGGCAATCCTGGGCATCGGCAAGTGGCACGGGTGCTTCGGCCACCTGACGTAGGGAGAGGGCGGCCGAAGGTTCGAAATCAAAGATCTGAGAGGTGGTGACCGTAAGAAACTTGCGCTCGGCAGCATAAAGACGGGATTTGTCGGTAATCGGCACCACCACGGCGGAGGGCAAAAGGCGCGCCGCCTTAGCCAAATGTACGGCAGCAATTTCAGTTTCGAGAGGCGGCCGGCGATCTCGCTTGAAGGGCCCACGCAAAGGCTGGGCTAGGTCTGTGCTGCCATCTGCCAAGGTTTGCACTAAGCCAACGTCTGTGTTCTGGTCTACGGGCAACAATACCACGCCAGTGCCGGTGGGTTTAATATGTAAGGCCCTGGCCCGGCTTTCAGTCAGCACTAACACGGCCCTGTTGGCGCCGTTCGCCCCGTCCATGCCCCAGTTGCAGATTTCGGCAAGACTGGCAAGGCTGGCCTGCTCCGCTGCTAGAGCTAGGGCATAGCCTTCATCATCGGTTCCCAGCAAGACTAGGAGCCCGCGCCGCAGTTCGGCGATAGCCCTGTCAACAGCAATTACATTATCGTCGGTGGTCATGATTGTAGTGGACAATATACCTGCGCGGGAGATTTGGTGAAATATTTTCCAGTTTAGAGGTTATCACAATAAGGCTGTTCTTCTTGCAGCGGTCACAGGACCTGTCTATATCAAAAACAACGCACTTATGGCGCGAGGCAGGGTAGCAATGACGGCGAAGAAAATACTTCTTGTAGACGGTAAAGAGCCATTGCGTGGCGTTTTGGCCAGGCAATTGGACCTGCACGACGAATTTGCAACTTCCCAGGCTGCAACTGGAGCAGAAGCTTTGGAAATAACCAAAAGCCACCATTTCGACCTGATTTTGTTAAATTTGGATCTGGACGGTGGGGAAGTTTGCAAAATGTTGCGCAAATCCGGCGTGAAATGCCCCATCATAATGTTGACAGCGGCGGACAGCGATGTCGATACTATTTCGCGTTCGGAATTTGGCGCTAATGATCACGTGATCAAGCCCTTTAAATTCGCCGTTCTGCTAGCCTGCATACGTTCACATCTGCGTCAACACGAGCTGTCTGATGACGCAGTGTTTTCCATTGGCCCATATATTTTTCGTCCTTCAGCCAAACTGTTGTTGCAGGGCGAGAGCAATGAAAAGGTGCGCCTGACCGAAAAAGAAACGTCGATCCTAAAATATTTAATTGGCAATGGCGGCAAGGCCGTTAGTCGGGATGTCCTGTTGAACGAGGTGTGGGGCTACAATGCTGGTGTCACAACACATACTCTGGAAACCCATATCTATCGACTGCGGCAAAAAATCGAAAGTGATCCGTCATCTGCTGAAATTTTGGTCACAGAACCGGGTGGTTATCGCCTGTTGATGTAGGGTTATACGTTTCAAGCTGTGAATCCGATTTCGATCAGGGGTTTCTCGTCGATTACCCGTTGAAAGGACATCCGCGTCAAATCAATGGTTTGATAGCCACCGTTCAGCAGTAATTCCGTCATAGCGCGTCCGATGGCGGGGCCTTTCTGCAGACCTGCCCCAGTGAAGCCTGTGGCGATATAGAAATTGTCCAGGCCGCCGATCCATTTGCCGATAATGGTATTGCCGTCCATGTGATTGAAGGCATAGTGCCCGGCCCACCCCCGTTTCACCTGCAAGGCTTCGAAGGCCGGAACGCGATGAGCGAGAACTGGCCAAAAACGGCTTTCGAATAGATCATGGTCGACCTCCCAATTGAAGCCAAAGGCCACGTCCGTATCGGTCTGTCCGACGGTAAACCCAGCGCCCTCTTGCCGAAAGGCGATGCCGGCGGGGTCCTTGGTCAAGGGCATGGTTTCTACTTCGCCCTGAATTTCGAAATAAAAGGTGTTACGGCTTAGCGGTTGTACTGGAACCTCCATACCGACCATGGCACAAATTTCCGGCCCCCAGGCGCCCGCCACGTTGACGATGATGTCACTGGAAATTATTTCGCCCGATTCTAGCACCACGGCTTGGGCTAGGCCGCCCGAAACCTGAATATCAACCACCTTGTCCTTGATATATGTAACACCCAAGCTGGTGGCCTTGCGGCGGAAACCAGTAACAGCAGCATGGGGGTCGATGAAGCCGTCCTGTGGCCCATGAATGGCGGCATCCACATCGCCCACGTACAAAGAGGGAAAGCGGGCGCTCAATTCATCCCGGTCCAGTAAGTCGTTGGGCACTCCTAGGCCGGTCTGAATCTTCCAACTTTCTTCGGCGGCCGCGACGTCGTCCGGGCCAGCGACCAGGTAAAGATAGCCGTGTTCCAGGAAATCAAAACTGCCCGGTAACCCGTCTACGTCCATCAATTTGGCGAAATTCTTGTACACCTCGCGGCCATAGCGAGACATTTCGATATTTTCGACCAGCCCATGCATGAGTCGCACGCCTCCCGATGACCGGGGTGCCGCCGCCCATTCATAGGCAGGGTCGGGCTCAATCACACAGACATCGCCAGCGCGGCCAGTCATGCCCAGATGATAGGCGATTGAGGAACCCATGATGCTACCGCCAATAATGATGATATCCGCCATGCTTACTTCTCCGTGTTGGCGCCGTATCGGTATCACGATGTGTTATAGGGTGAGGATACCCGTTCGAAACAAGAATTGGCGGAAAAACATGGCCAGAATTGCGATTGCCGGTTTCATGCACGAAACGAACTGCTTCGTACCCGGCGTCACCGACTATGAAGATTTCGCTCGCCCCGCGGACCGCCCTGGCATATTGCGTGGCGATGAAGTAATGGCGGAATTCGCTAAACAGGGCGCTTCCACCGCTGGCTTCATCGCTGGCAATGACGGCAATCATAAACTTTCACCCCTGTTGTGGACCTCCACGACGCCGGGCGCGGAGGTTACGGCCCATGCCTATGAACGCATATCCGGCGAAATCCTATCCCGCTTGTCCGACGTGCTGCCCGTGGACGGGGTGTATCTGGACTTGCACGGCGCCATGGTTTCGGAGCATCATGCCGACGGGGAAGGCGAACTGCTCCGCCGAGTGCGCGCTGTTGCGGGCGAAGAGGCCGCGGTCGTCATCACCCTGGATTACCACGCCAATGTGACGCCCCAAATGGTGGCCTTGGCAGATGCCATTTTGCCCTATCACACTTATCCTCATGTGGATCAGCACGCTACCGGGCAACGGGCTGCAGTGGCCATGAAACGCCTTTTGATCGAAGGACGGCCCCAGGGCCGCGCTCTGCGCCAACTACCGTTTTTGCTGCCCTTGAATTTTCAATGCACATTGGTGGAACCGTCTAAAGGCATCGTGGAGACTGCGGTTTCGCGCCAGACCGGTGAAATGCTATCCTTGGCCTATTTGGCCGGCTTTCCGCCCTCCGATTTGGCTAATTGCGGGCCTACGGTCAGCTGCCATGCCTATGACCAGGATGTGGCGGATGCGGCGGTGGACGAGCTGGCCCAGATGATTGCTCTGAAGGAGGCGGATTTCGCCCAACCGCTGCTGTTGCCGGACGAAGCGGTGGTAGAAGCCATGCGTCTGGCCGAAAGCGCTGTGAAACCCATCGTCATCGCCGATACCCAGGATAATCCTGGCTGTGGCGGCAGCGGCGACACGGTTGGTTTGCTGGTTGCTCTGGTGGCAAAAGAAGCCCGGGGCGCGGTGTTCGGCGTTGTAGCCGATGATTTGGCTGCGGCCACCGCTCACGAGGCTGGCGTTGGAACAGAGGTCAACCTAGTACTGGGCGGTCGCACCAAATTGCCTGGTGTCGAGCCGTTTCAGGGCCGCTTCAAAGTGGAGGCGATCCACGAAGGCACCTTTCAGTCCAACGGTCCGGTGGCTCAGGGTAAGATTTTTAATGTTGGTCCATCTGCCCTATTATCCATCGGAGGCATCAAGGTGGCTGTGTCGTCACGCCGCATCCAGGCCCTGGACCGCACTGTATTTGAACATCTGGGCGTGGTGTTGGAAGACCAGAAAATCATTGTCCTGAAATCCACCTGCCACTACCGGGCACATTTCGACTCCATCGCCGAAACCACCTTCGCGGCTTTGGCGCCGGGCGGTTATCTTGCCAATCCGGCCGATTGCGCATACCGAAGACTGCGTCCCGGAGTGCGGTATTATCCCCTGGGGCCGGTGCATAAAGTATGCTGAACATACCGTGCGGTCGTCTGGATAGCCTTCTGCTTTCGCGGAAACCAGATTTTGAAAATCGATATAAAACCGTCTACTCACCCGCCCCTCCTTGTCGGCAGCTCGCCGACAATTTAATGTAGCGTGAGAAATCACTGAATAAGAAGAAATCGCCCGGAGAAATCATATGAAAATCTTCCATGCCTCCAACACCCGATCCGTCCGCGTTGTCTGGCTGTGTGAAGAGTTGGGCTTGGATTATGAACTGGAGAAGTTCAAGCTGGGCGATGGCTCGATGCGGGCTCCGGAGTATCTGAAAATTCATCCCATGGCGCGGGTGCCGTCTATCCAGGACGGGGATGTGACGATATTTGAATCGGGCGCTATTGTTGAATATATTTTGGAAAAGTACGGCAACGGCCGATTGCATCCGGGCACCGATTCCCCAGATTTTCCCTCCTATCTGCAATGGTTGCATTATGCCGAGGGCATGATTATGCCCCACGTCAATATTCTGGTGGTGGAAACCCTCCTGTTGCCGGAAGACAAGCGCAATCCAGTCAATATTGACCGTTCCACCAAGCAGTTGACCCGTATGCTTGGCGCCGTAAACATGGCGTTGGAAAGTAAGGAATACTTGGCGGGTGACTTCACCGGTGCCGATATCATGACCGGCCATGCCTGTACTGTCGGCTCTCGTTTGGGTGCGGATATTTCCGATAAGCCAAACGTTGAAGCCTACATCAAGCGCCTGAACAATCGCCCGGCCATGCAAAAGGCTTGGGCAACCTAACTGCGTGAACTCCTATCTGGCAGCGATGATTGGGTATTGACGGTATTGCAACCGCCCTACCCTCCCGTCCTGGGCCTTGGCCCTTGCCGCCGGGGGTCTTTCAATGCCGCCTGGGATCAAGTCCGGATCCCTTGACCGTGGTGCACCAGCGCGTCAGGACCGACGGTCACAAATTTGCGCTGCCGTAGTCGTCTTGGCGCTAGGTGAATAGTCTGAGCAGTCCCAGCTTGATCCCCCTCTAGCTTTGAAAGACCAAAGCTATTCTAATCGCTGGGGAGCACATAGGGCTCTATTCGCGACACTATTCACCAGGACATATTTGAGGTTGCAATTTTCAATACGATACTGATGGACATTT
>CAXGCE010000045.1:0-9033 GCA_964007795.1 uncultured Alphaproteobacteria bacterium
CGTCCGGAAGCGACCACCCAAGGGCTGCCAGGAATCTGGTAAAGATCTTCCGGGTTCGTGGTTCCACACACGAACCTCACGACGCCGTCTGGGTCACAGACCTGGGCGCTGAGTGTGTCCATACCAAGGGGAGCCAGTAACAACAACGCTATGGCCATGATCAATCGCAACATGACAACACCTCCGTCATTCTCTTTTCTCGGTGCTAACAGGATCCCACCTAACGTGCAGGAACAACCAAGCCTTCGATCTCGAAGACTCGCCGCCGGCTGCCAAAACCAGGGCGAGCTATAAGTGACTCCGCCCAGACGAACCCAATCGTATCACCGACTGGATCAAGCACTGGAACCCATCCATGCGGGTCCGGGCTACCGACAAGAACAACCTGTGCATCCGCGAGATAGTTGATCACTTCATGTCCCGCGCCGGGCCCAGATCTGATGTCCACACGCCCGTTGGCAAACCGTGTGACACTCACGGCTTCCGCTTCTTGCCCCATGGCAACAGGGTCGCCTTGAGGAGAAGAGCGCCAAACCGGAACAGTGAGAGCCAGCAGTGTGATGAGAACAAGGAGCACGAGGGATACGTTGCGGCCCTTACCGTCGAGCTTAGCCCCCAGGTGTTCCTTATGTCCTTCGCTCATTAAGCCCCCAGTGGTACCGGGCCATGATAGGGGTGATCGTCGTCAGATGCACGGAACACAGCAGACAGTGCCTCACTTAGTCGAGGCAAGATGATGATGAGTTTTACTCCGGACGTGGTTCCGGTTCACATAGACTCGCCCGGTGATGCTACGAATTAGGCGAGAAGATCGGCAGGCGCCTATAAACCGAACTTCATTTTCCCCATGCCACGCACAAAAAAACCGGGGGCCGGTCCCATGTGGAACCGACCCCCGGCACCTAGCCTTTTCTTACTTTACAACTGCTACGTGCAGTCGACGTTGTTCGAGGCAAAGGTGATTCCATTAACATTGTCATTCGAGGAAATCTCAAGGAATGGCACCGGCCAAGACTTACCAGGGCTCTGTGCCTGTCCGTACTCATCCCGTAATTCCCAACCTGGATAACCGTTGGCTCCCGCATAGCGATTCTTATCGCCAGAGTGAGTCCCCTGCATCCAGAGCTCCCTGCGGCGCTCCTCCAATACCGTTCTCAAGCATGCGCCCGCGCATTAACATTCTCAGTCTGTTCACCGTGCTGTCCCTAAAGATGTGCCATGTCCTCCGCCAGGTCATCCTCAGTCACGGAGCCCAAGCCATCAACGTTGCTGGGCTGACCAGGAAGAGGAGGAGCAGGGCCCTCCGCCTTTTTCTTGCCAGAAACGGGCCGTGCCGGGCCTTTGCGCGTTCGAGCGTTGGTGTGAGTGCGCTGACCGCGCAGGGGCAACCCCTTTCGATGACGGATACCGCGATAGCAGCCCAAATCCATCAGACGCTTGATATTCATCGCCACTTCGCGACGCAGATCGCCCTCAACCATATGATCCTGGTCGATCACTTCACGAATTTGAATCACTTCCTGATCGGTCAATTCAGTGACCCGCCGTTCCCGGGGAATGGCAACCTTTTCACAAATCTCAACGGCCTTGGTCCGGCCGATGCCATGAATATACGTCAAGGAAATCTCGACCCGTTTATTAGTAGGAATATTGATGCCAGCTATCCGCGCCACCTAGTTTCTCCTCGTCTAAACTTGCCTAAAACTGCTCAATTAGCGTGAGTTGGCCAGTTTCCTGACTGGATAAAATCCCGCCCACGGGAGCAACCACAACAGCGGCGTTCACAATGCATGTGGAACCCCGCGATCTAATGCTTTTTTGCCACCAAGTCAATGCCTTAACCTTGCTCTAACAAGGCTTTCATTGCCTGGGTGACGTCATCGATGTCCGCCATGCCGTCTACTGTTTTCAGACAGCCTTTTCCCCTGTAAAAAGGTACCAAAGGTGCTGTTTGCTCATGATAAGCCTGCAAGCGTGTCGCCACCGCCTCCGCGTTGTCATCTGAACGGCGCGTGAATTCATTGCGGCCGCAATTGTTGCAAATGCCACCTACTTTCGGCTTCAAATTGATGTCGTGATATCCCGCGCCACAATTGGCGCAGGTATAGCGGCCTGTGATACGCCCGATTAGCTGAGCATCGTCGACTTTTATTTCAATCACAGCGTCCAGGTTCAGGTTCATTTTCCCCAGAATCTGCTCAAGTGCTTCCGCTTGAGCAACAGTGCGGGGGAAACCATCCAGAATGAAGCCATTCTTGCAATCATCCTCGTTCACGCGATCGGAAATCATACAGACAAGAATATCATCTGAAACCAGATCACCGGCATCCATAGCCATCTTGGCCCGTTTCCCGATATCGGTTCCTGCCGCGACGGCTGACCGTAGCATATCGCCCGTGGATAATTGTGCAATATTGTAGGCATTCACCATATGCTGCGCCTGGGTGCCCTTGCCGGCTCCGGGAGGGCCCAACAGTATCAATCTCACCGGTTACGACCCCGCAACTTGGATTTCTTGATAAGACCTTCGTATTGGTGGGCTAGTAAATGGGATTGTATTTGCGATACTGTGTCCATAGTAACGCTGACTACAATCAGCAGCGATGTGCCACCAAAATAAAATGGTACCGCGTATTGCGACATCAGAATTTCCGGCAGCAGGCATACCAAAGCCAAGTAACCGGCGCCTACCACCGTCAACCGGGTCAGCACATAGTCAAGATATTCTGCCGTACGTTTGCCAGGCCGAATACCGGGTATGAAGCCACCATATTTTTTCAGGTTATCCGCCGTGTCGGCTGGATTAAATACAATAGCGGTATAAAAGAAGCAAAAGAACATGATGCCACCGATATAGAGCGCCATATACAGCGGCTGTCCCCGCCCCAGCAGGGAGGTCACCGTGGTAATCCATTCTGGACCGCCCTGTGTGGAGAAGGAAGCAACGGTCATCGGCAACAGTAACAGCGACGAGGCGAAGATGGGCGGAATCACGCCGGCAGTATTCAGTTTCAGCGGCAAATGAGTGCTTTCGCCGCCGAACATTCGCTGTCCCACCTGACGCTTGGGATATTGTACCACGATACGGCGCTGGGCCCGCTCGATAAAGACTATGAAGGTGATGGTGAGGATCACCAATACGATCAGGAACAGGATGAACAGGGTGTTCAAGGCCCCCGTACGGCCCAGCTCTAGAGTGGAGGCAATGGCCGATGGCAATTGCGCTATGATGCCGGCAAAAATGATCAGGGAAATGCCATTGCCCACGCCACGGGCCGTAATCTGCTCGCCGAGCCACATCAGGAATATTGTACCTCCCACCAGGGTGATCACCGTGCTCGCCTTGAAAAACAGTCCGGCCGATAGTACCACGCTCTGCCCCGCCGTCGCAGTCATGCCCTCCAATCCGGCGGCAATGCCCCAAGCCTGCAACGCAGTCAAGACCACCGTGCCGTATCGGGTATATTGATTGATTTTCTTGCGACCTTGCTCACCCTCTTTCTTGAGCTGTTCTAGGTGCGGCGAAACCGTGGTCAGCAACTGTATGATAATGGAGGCCGAGATATACGGCATAATATTCAAGGCAAATATTGTCATGCGCCCCAGGGCCCCACCTGAGAACACGTCGAACATGCCCAGAATTCCGCCTCGTTGCTGTTCGAAAATGTCGGCTAGGGCGGCCGGATCAATGCCTGGAATGGGTATATAGGTGCCGACGCGATAGACAATCAAGGCAGCCAAGGTGAACCACAGGCGCTTCTTCAGCTCCGTGGCCTTGGAAAAGGCTCCAAAGTTGATATTCGCCGCTAGTTGTTCGGCCGCTGATGCCATTTTGTTCGTCCTTTAGGCTACCCTACATTCCGGTTAGGGCGCCTCTCCCGCCGAAGCCGTTAGTCCCTGCCCTTGTCGGCGGTATCATCCATCGCTACTTCCTTCGCCACCGTGACCTTGCCGCCAGCGGCTTCGACCGCATCAACTGCTGATGCAGAGGCGCCTGCCACCGTGATGTCTACAATGGTAGTCAATTCGCCCTTGCCCAGTAGGCGCACGCCATCTCTAGCCCGGCGCACCACACCAGAAGCGATCAATTCGGCCGTGCCAATTGGCTTGCTTGCATCAAGCCTGCCAGCGTCAATCGCTGTTTGTAGCCGACCCAAATTCACAACCTGAAAGCGTTTGGCGAAGATATTGTTGAAGCCCCGCTTGGGTAAGCGGCGGTACAGGGGCATTTGACCGCCCTCGAACCCCTTGATGGCAACACCCGACCGGGATTTTTGGCCATTGTTGCCCCGGCCAGCCGTCTTTCCCCTACCAGAGCCGATACCTCGGCCCACGCGTTTGGATTTATGGCGCGCGCCTGGATTGTCGCGCAGTTCGTTTAGCTTCATGACTTAAGCCTCATTCTCAACACGAACCAAGTGATGTACCCGATTTATCATGCCGCGCACCGAGGGGGTATCTTCCAACGTACGAGATTTGTGTAATTTATCCAGACCAAGGCCAACCAAATTAGCACGTTGCCATTTCGGTCGCCCTATCGGGCTTCCAATCTGGGTCACGGTAAGTGTTTTCTTTCTTTTCGCCATGGTTTGCTTTCCAATTTGGCTCCAAATTTAGTCTCAAATCTCAGTTGCGGCGCAGCCAGATCCTTGACCACATATGGGCGTCAATCACGCCATTAACAGCTAGGCGTCAACGGTTTCCCTTTCCGGCTCAGTCGCCTCGTTCGCCACCGCATGGCCCCGGCTCCGCCGACCGATGATATCCGAAACCTTCTTTCCACGCTTGGCTGCCACCATCCGAGGCGAAACCTGCTTCTTCAACGCCTCGAAGGTCGCTCGCACCATATTGTATGGATTAGATGAGCCCATGGATTTAGTCACCACATCCTGAACGCCAACGCATTCAAAAACGGCGCGCATGGGCCCGCCCGCGATGATACCAGTGCCCGGAGGTGACGCTCGCAATAGCACCTTGCCGGCGCCGTGGCGGCCGGAAATGTCGTGATGCAGGGTACGTCCTTCACGCAACGGCACTCGGATCATGCCCTTCTTGGCGATTTCCGTGGCCTTGCGAATGGCCTCGGGCACTTCCCGCGCCTTACCGTGGCCAAATCCAACCCGGCCCTTTTGATCACCGACAACAACCAGGGCGGCGAAGCCAAACCGGCGACCGCCCTTGACTACTTTAGCGACCCGGTTGATGTGAACCAGCTTGTCAACGAACTCGCTGTCGCCTCGATCCCCAAAATCATTACGTGCCATAACGACCCGCCTTTCTAGAAGCTCAGGCCGGCTTCACGCGCGGCGTCTGCCAACGCCTTGACCCGGCCATGAAATTTATATCCGCCCCGATCAAACACCACCGCCTCGACGCCGGCACTCTTCGCTCGTTCAGCAATCAAAGCACCCACTTTTGCAGCTGCTTCCTTGTCGGCACCTGTCTTCAAGGAATTACGCAACTGCTTTTCCAGGCTCGAAGCGGAGGCTAAGGTGCGGCCTTCCGTGTCGTCGATCAGTTGCACATAAATATGCTGGGACGAACGGAAGACCGACAACCGGGGCCGGCCCGAATTGCGCTTCTTGAGAGCCGTCCGGTTGCGCCGTTGGCGGCTTTTAAATAGTTCTATGGAATTGCCCATCTTTGCCTACTTTTTCTTGCCTTCCTTGCGGAAGACATATTCTCCCAAATACCGCACACCCTTACCTTTGTAGGGCTCCGGCGGCCTATAAGACCGGATAACGGCGGCAACCTGACCGACCTTTTGTTTGTCTATCCCCTTGATCTTGATCGAGGTCGGCCGTTCGCATTCGATCTCGATGCCATCGGGAATAGTGAAATCAATATCGTGGCTGTGGCCTAGTTGAAGTTTCAAGATTTTACCCTGAAGCGCCGCGCGATAGCCGACGCCCTGGATTTCCAGTTCCTTGGTGAAACCTTCCGAAACGCCGGTGACGATGTTCTGCGCCAGACTGCGTTGCATGCCCCACATAGCGCGTGCGGTTTTGCTCTCGTCTTTCGGAGTAATGACGATCTGGTCGTCAGCGTGGTTGATATCAACCTGATTAACGATCGACATGGACAATTCGCCCAGCTTCCCCTTCGCTGTCAGCGCCCGATTTGCAAGTATAATTGTAACGCCGTCAGGCACGATCACCGGTTTGCTCCCGACACGTGACATCCTTACCTCCTAAAATACCTGGCAAATAATTTCACCGCCCACGTTGGCCTCGCGCGCTTCTGTATCCGAAAGAACGCCGTGAGGCGTCGTCAGAATTGAAATACCCAGACCATTGGCCACGTGCGGTAATTGCTTGACCGAGGAATAGACCCGCCGGCCTGGCGTAGACACCCGTTTGATTTGTTGAATCACCGGCTCGCCTTCGTAGTATTTCAACTCGATGGAAAGTTCTGCCTTGCCTTTGTCGTAGTCCGTACGGGAATAACCACGGATATAACCTTCGCGTTGCAGAACCTCCAAAACACGCTCCCGCAGACGGGAGGCCGGCGAATGCACTGACCCCTTGCCCGCGCGCTGGCCGTTACGAATACGCGTCAGCATATCGCCGATCGGATCGGTCATTGACATCTTTGCGCCCTCCCTACCAACTCGACTTTGTCAGGCCGGGAATTTGTCCCAGCGATCCCAGTTCGCGCAGAGCGATACGGGACAATTGGAATTTCCGGTAATATCCGCGTGAGCGGCCCGTCAGTTCGCAACGGTTGCGCACCCGGTTTGGCGACGAGTTACGCGGCAGTTGCGCCAACTTCAGCCGGGCGGTGAAGCGCTCTTCCTGGCCGAGGTTTTTATCCGAAGCAATCGCTTTCAGACGAGCACGTCTGCTCATATACTTTCCAGCTAACTTGGCACGTGCCTTGTTTTTTTCAATGGCGCTCTTCTTGGCCATATTAGACCTCTTGGTTTCCTTTGTGATGCGAAAGGCCCCGAAGGGAAACTTTCACCTGCAATCCTACCATTCGCGGCGTCGATCTGATCCTGATGTCAGCTTTGAAAAGGCATGTTGAACCCGGCTAGCAAAGCCCGGCCTTGATCATCGTTGGGCGCCGTGGAGCAAATCACAACGTTCATACCGCGCACTTCATCAATTTCGTCATAGTTGATCTCCGGAAAGATAAGCTGTTCGGTCAATCCAAGGGCATAGTTGCCCCGGCCATCGAAACTTTTCGGCGAAACGCCCCTAAAATCCCGGATCCGCGGCATGGCAACAGTGATCAAACGATCCAGAAACTCGTACATGCGGTCGCGTCGTAGGGTAACCTTGCAGCCAATCTGCATGCCTTCACGAAGCTTGAATACAGCCACGGAACGTTTAGCGTTAGTGATCACCGGTTTTTGACCCGCGATTTTGACCATGTCATTATAGGCGGCATCAACCTTCTTACGATCATCGGTGCCGGCACCGACACCCATGTTCAGAATGATCTTATCCAAACGAGGAACCGCTAGATCATTCTGAAATCCGAATTCTTCCTTCAAGTTTCCATGCAATTCGTCACGATATAGCTGTTTCAATCGCGGTATGTTAGACATCGATCACTTCCCCCGACTGCTTGGCGACGCGAACCTTGCGTCCGTCTTCAAGGAACTTGTAGCCAACTCTCGTTGCTGACCCGTCTTTGGGATCGGCCAAGGCCACGTTGGAAATGTGGATCGGCGCTTCCTTGTTCACGATACCGCCTGGCTGAGCTTGGCTAGGCCGAGTGTGCCGCTTCACCATATTGATGCCATCCACGATCACGCGGTCCTCTGACCGAATAACCCGCAGAATTGAACCCGTCTTCCCTTTGTCACGGCCGGAGATAACCACCACGTCATCGCCTTTCCTTAATCTGAACCTCTTCGGCATCAGATCACCTCTGGCGCCAATGAAATAATTTTCATATGGCTTTTCGCCCGCAGCTCACGAGTAACCGGGCCAAAAATGCGGGTTCCGATGGGCTCATTTTGGGGATTGATCAGGACGGCAGCATTGCGATCAAAGCGGATCGCAGAGCCGTCCGTGCGATGAATTTCTTTGGCCGTGCGCACCACAACAGCCCTGTGAATATCACCCTTTTTAACCCGACCCCGGGGGATTGCCTCCTTAATGGAGACGACGATTATATCGCCCACCGAGGCATACTTGCGCTTGGAACCGCCAAGTACCTTGATGCATTGCACTCGGCGGGCGCCTGAATTATCAGCGACTTCGAGCATGGTTTCTGTCTGGATCATGGCTGTCTACCCACTACCTTCCTAGCTCGCCGCATCTTCGGCAAGGACGATCCATCGTTTGTTTTTGGAAATCGGCGCGCATTCTCGAATGCGGACATGATCGCCAATCTTGAATTTGTTTTCGGGATCATGGGCGTGAAACCGCTTGGACCGCCGGATCACCTTTTTGTATTGCGCGTGCATAAAGCGCCGTTCGACCCGAACCACGATGGTCTTATCGTTTTTGTCGCTGACCACGACGCCTTGCATAATGCGTTTGGGCATCCTGTTCTCCTTGGTCCTAAGACAACGCCAGGGTGTCGGCCTGAATACGGGTTAAAACCGTCTTAATGCGAGCGATATCACGGCGCACCTGACGCACGCGGGCGGTGTTTTCCAGCTGGCCGCTAGCCTTTTGGAAACGCAGGTTAAACTGTTCCTTGCACAGATCCACCAACTGATCGGTCAATTGATCCTTGGTCTGGCCACGCAATTCTTCGGCTTTCATCACTATTTCTCCCCAAGGCGGGCAACAAAGCGCGTCTGGACTGGCAGCTTGGCCGAGGCCAAACGGCAGGCCTCTCGGGCCACATCCGCGGGCACGCCCTCCAGCTCGAAAATTATGCGGCCAGGCTTAACCTTGCATATCCAGTATTCCGGTGAGCCCTTGCCCTTACCCATACGCACTTCGGTCGGCTTTTTCGAGACGGGTACGTCAGGGAAAATACGGATCCACAGTCTGCCTGAACGTTTCATATGCCGGGTCATGGCGCGTCGAGCTGCCTCAATCTGGCGACCGGTGATCCGCGCCGGTCCAG
>CAXGCE010000046.1:0-9027 GCA_964007795.1 uncultured Alphaproteobacteria bacterium
AACGCCTGATCCGATCTCAAATGCGCAACCAATAGTTTCGGTTTGCCGTCGCTGGAGCCTCTTGTCTTGAACACGCTTGATCGGAGATTTGTATGGATATCGGTATATCGATCAGAAACATGGGATCCCAGTCGAGCAGGGAGGTAGTTGCCGGTGCAGCGTTGGCCGTGGAGACCTTAGGGTTTGAATCCATCTGGATCACGGATCACATTGCTATTCCCCCTGATGATGCCGAAGGCAGCGGCGGCCGTTATCTAGATACCTTGACGACACTCGCTTGGCTCGCCGGGTTAACAACCCAAATCAAACTTGGCTCTGGGGTGCTCATCCTGCCTTATCGTGCCGCTCTGCCAACCGCTAAACAGGTGGCCACCGTGCAGGAATTGAGTGGAAACCGACTAGTGCTCGGCGTGGGGATCGGCTGGATGGAAGCCGAATTCAGAGCCCTCGGCGTTGACAGACACGCTAGGGGTCGAATTTCTGATGAAACCCTGGCCTATCTCAATGCCTGTTTTGACAACGACGTTATGGCGGCTAATGGCCAGGAGTTTCTTTTCAGGCCGCGGCCGCCAAAGCCGCCCATATTGATCGGTGGCCGGGCGCCGCACGCGTTGGCGCGGGCGGTGAAATACGGTGATGGCTGGTATCCGATTTCCCGGACGCCTGGAAATTTAGCCCCGGCGATTCAAACATACCGGGAACTCGCAGATGCAGAGGGCAGGTCGCCAGGAACGGTCACCGCATCGGCGCGGCTGCCGTTAGAGGACGAAACGCGCACCCATGATTTGTTGGCGGAGTACCGCTCGTTAGGTGTTGATCGACTTGTGTGCGGATTTCCCTATGACACCTTGGAGGATTTTCATGGATGTTTGGAGCGATTAAAGGCGACTTTGACCTAATATAATTCATGTCCCAAGAGCTGCTGTATGTTTTATGCGCGAAGGTCACAAGGGATTGTCCGGGGATATCTTGTCTATCCTAGGTTCTGCAGGCGTTGCTGAATTAGCTCAAAGAAGCCATCGGCATCGACCTCTCGAATAACCAGGGCATTTTTGGGCCGTTCGGTAACACCCCACCAATCCACAACGGTGGCGCCACGGGTTAGGTCCGATTGGGTTTCGATCTCCACGTTGCACAAACGACCCTTGAATAGACGGGGCTGCAAAAGCCAGGCGATGGTCGTTGGGTCATGTAAGGGCCCGCCGTCGGTGCCGTATTTTTCTTCATCGAAACGCTCGGAAAATTCCAGCATATCTACCAAGGCCTGTGCCGCTGGGTTGTTTATGACACGGATGGAATCCACTCGCTTTTTTGTGGTCATCACTTTGTGGGTAACGTCCAAAGGCATCATAGTAATTGGGGCACCACAGCTAAAGACACGGTCGGCGGCTTCGGGATCCACATAAATATTGAATTCTGCAGACGGTGTAATGTTGCCCTGCTCGAAATAACCGCCGCCCATCAAAACAATCTGTTTGAGGCGGCCCGCGATAGAAGGTTCTTTTTGTATCGCGAGTGCAATGTTAGTCAGGGGACCGATTGGACAAAGAGTAATGGTGCCGGGAGCTTCGTTCATTACCGAATTAACGATGAAATCTACGGCGTGTGTGTCTTGCAACGGAAACGACGGTTCGAATAGATCCGGGCCATCCAATCCGGTCTTGCCATGCACATGTTCTGCCGTGACTAAGGGGCGTTGAAGTGGTCTGTCTGCTCCGGCGAAAACCTTGATATCCGTGCGTCCACACATTTCGCAGACGATGCGTGCGTTGCGTTCCGTTAACGGCAAAGGCACGTTGCCCGCTACTACTGTGAGGCCTAGCACCTCCAGTTCTGGACTGCCAAGTGCCAGCATGATTGCAGCCGCGTCGTCCTGACCCGGATCAGTATCTATGATAATTTTCAAATCACGTCTCCACAATTGACCCTACGTCCAGTTGCCAAGATGGGCAATCCGAAGCCTACGGAAATCGCCGCCACGTCTCTAAGGCAGGTTCCTCGCTCCTCCAAAAGCACCTCGCAACTAGTTCGCTCTGCAGCTGAGGCGGTGGCGCACCCTGCTACTCCAACACCAATGCTGTCATGAGATTGGTCGCTATATCTAGTGATCGTTGATGAGATGGCGATCCCCCTATTGAAAGTCCATATATTCAAAGCCGAGTATGCAAGGCTCGCCCAATTGCGCCAGGTATTCGGTATACGGCATTATTTAGAAAGAAAATTGATATCATTATAGAATTTCACTCGGCACCTGGCTGTCGAATGAGAGGGCTCAGACCAGATTGCACGTTTGCCTTGTGTATAGTTTCGTATACTAACGAATATGCCTATATTTCTGGAGATCCCAGCTAAAACAGGGGTTCCTCCCAATTTGTAGCCAGGTCTACCAAATTCACAGAACGGAAAAATTATGAGTTTGAATTTCACTCCAGAACAGCAACAAATCAAAAATAGTGTCATGAAACTGTGTGAGCAGTTTGGTGATCAATATTGGCTAGACCGGGATTCAGACGGCAAATTTCCAGAGGATTTCTGTCAGGCCATGACCAAGGAAGGCTGGATGGGTATCGCCATGCCCGAAGAGTACGGCGGTAGCGGCCTAGGTATTGCGGATGCCGCTGCTATGGTGCAGGGGATCACGGAAGCGGGCTGCGGTAACGCGGGGTTCGCGGCCTTGGCTATTGGCATTTTTGGCCTGAACCCGGTGGTTGTGTTCGGTACGGACGATCAGAAGCGCAAATGGTTGCCCCCAGTGATCAAGCGCGAAGATATAGCCTGTTTTGCAGTGACGGAGCCGAATACGGGACTTGACACGACACGTTTGACAACGCGAGCCGTGGACAAGGGTGACCACTACCTGGTCAATGGCGAAAAGATCTGGACCTCTACGGCACAGGTCTGCAACAAGATGTTACTGATCGCTCGTACTAAGGATGAATCCGAAACGGACAAGCCAGTCAATGGCCTGTCCCTGTTTTATACGGACCTAGACCGTAATCACTGTGAAATACGTGCAATCGATAAGATGGGCCGTAAATGCGTGGATTCCAACCAAGTGTTTATCGACAATCTGGAAGTCCCCAAAGAGGATTTGATTGGCGAAGAAGGTAAGGGCTTTCGTTATCTGCTCCACGGCCTGAATGCGGAGCGAATTTTGATATCCGCCTCGATGGTGGGGCTCGGCCGTTGTGCTCTGAAAAAAGCTGTAGATTATGCGAGGGAACGGGTGGTGTTTGACCGGCCAATCGGTATGAACCAAGCCATTCAGCACCCCTTGGCAGAATCCTGGGCGGAACTGGAAGCTGCTCACCTGATGGCCTTTCATGCGGCAGCTCTTTATGATTCTGGCCTTGAATGCGGCCTGCAAGCCAACGCCGGAAAATATCTGGCCGCCGAGGCCGCCTTCAAGGCCTGCACGAATGCCGTGATGACACACGGCGGTATGGGTTATGCCAAAGAATTTCATGTGGAGCGGTATCTGCGTGAGAGCTTGATCCATCGCCTTGCACCAATCTCACCACAGCTGATCCTCAGCTTCCTCGCCGAAAAGGCCCTGGATTTACCCAAATCATATTAATCGGAATATCAAGACAAGAGAGAGAACAAGTATGAGCCGAAGTAGCAAGGCCTACATTGCGGGGATCTATGAACATCCCACCCGCAAAGCGGTCGACAAGACAATTCCTCAACTCCACGCCGAGGTTGCCATTGGCGCCCTGGCGGATGCTGGGCTGTCCATGGATGATGTGGACGGCTATTTCTGTGCCGGCGATGCGCCGGGACTAGGTGGCATCTCCATGGCCGAATACATGGGCCTGGACATTAAATATACTGACTGCACGGAGACGGGCGGTTCGTCATATGTGGTTCACGTGGGCCACGCCATGAACGCCATCGCTATGGGTAAATGTTCCGTAGCTCTAGTTACCTTGGCTGGCCGGCCCAGGGCAGAAGGCGTCGCTACTCTGGGGACGCGTGATTATGGTAATACACTGCCCGAACTGGGTTTTGAAAACCCCTATGGCCCCGTGGTGGCAAACATGTACGGCATGGCTGCGATGCGCCATATGCATCAATACGGTACCACGTCCCAGCAACTGGCCTGGATCAAGGTCGCAGCCTCGCACCATGCTCAGCATAATGAACATGCCATGTTGCGTAACGTGGTGACGGTGGAGGACGTTATCAATTCCCCCATTATCACCGACCCTCTTCATCGATTAGATTGCTGTGTCATTTCTGACGGCGGCGGCGCATTGGTGATCGTCAGTCCCGAGGTCGCGAAAACTCTTGGTGACCGTTGCGTAAAGATTCTGGGCCATGGCGAACACATCAAGCATCTCAACGCCGGACAAGTGGATATCACTTACACTGGCGCCGTAAAATCTGGGCCGATCGCATTTGAAGATGCCAATCTTACACCGGCTGACATTGACTATGTCTCCATCTATGACAGCTTCACAATCACCGTTTTGGAAACCCTGGAAGACCTCGGCTTCTGTGAAAAGGGCGATGGCGGTAAGTTCGTCTCCGACGGCAACTTGATTTCTGGCACTGGCAAGCTGCCCTTCAATACTGATGGCGGGGGCCTGTGCAACAATCACCCTACCAACCGAGGCGGTATCACCAAAGTGATTGAGGCCGCCCGTCAGCTGCGCGGTGAGGCCCATCCCAAGGTCCAGGTATCCGATTGCTCACTGGCCTTGGCCCACGGCACTGGCGGATCTATCGGCTCCCGCATGGGAAGCTCAACTGTTATTTTAGGGAGGAACGACGCATGACTGAGGTTGCTGAGCGAGAATACCCCACGCCGGCCATCAGCATGGAGACGGAGGCGTACTGGGCTGCCGCCAACGAAGGCAAACTTCTAATGAAGCGGTGTACAGACTGCAAAAGAACGCACTTTTATCCCCGGGCCATCTGTCCACATTGTCAAAGCGTCAATACGGAATGGTACGAGGCCTCAGGTAAGGGAGTCATTTATAGCTATTCTGTCATGCGCCGCGGTGGCAATCCCTATGCCATCGCTTATGTCACTGTGGATGAAGGCATAACGATGTTGTCGAATATTGTTGAATGCGACTATGACGGGTTATCGGTGGGACAGGCCGTCGAGGTGACTTTCCGGAAGAGCTCAGACGGCGAGCAGTCCGTGCCAGTCTTCCGTCCGGCCTAAACACAGAACCAAGAGAGGTAAATTTGATATGTCAGGATTGTATTTCGAGGAATTTGAGGTCGGAATGGAATTCAACCATCCACTGACCCGGACGGTGACGGAGATGGACAATATCCTGTTCTGCGCCATGACCCACAACCCTCAACCCCTACATCTTGATGAGGAATTTTCCAAGGGTACTATGTACGGGCAGCGTCTGGTCAATTCCATGTTCACTCTAGGTTTGGTTATCGGCGTTACCGTGGGCGATACCACACTGGGCACTACACTGGGTAACTTGGGTTTGACCGATGTTCGGTTCGTCAATCCGGTGTTTCATGGAGATACCATCCGAGCCGTGACCAAGATCACGGACAAGCGCGAAAGCAAATCCCGCCCAACCACAGGCATCGTGACCTTTGAACACTATGGTTTCAATCAGCGGGACGAGGAAGTCGCTTTCTGTCTTCGTACCGGCCTGATGATGAAGCGTCCAGTATGATTATTCGGTCTTGGCTGTTTGTTCCCGGCGACAGCGAGCGCAAGCTATCAAAGGGCGAGGGGAACCCTGCCGATGCCTTGATCTTGGATTTAGAGGACTCTGTTTCCGACGACCGTCAGGAAATCGCGCGGGAAATGGTGCGGGAATATTTGCAGTCGCACACGGGCCGGTCCAAACAGCAACTATGGGTCCGGGTCAATCCTTTGGATACTGATCTGTCGCTGCCTGATCTGGCGGCGGTAATGCCCGGTGCGCCCAATGGCATCGTTCTGCCCAAGGTTTATTCGGCAGCGGATGTAAATACCATGGGAAATTATCTCGATGCCTTGGAAGCTCGCGAGGGTTTGGAACGCGGTTCTACCAAAATTCTTTGCGTGGCGACTGAGACAGCGGCCTCCCTGCTGACATTCCACACCTATCTGGATGGGATTACAGAACGTCTGGTGGGTATGACATGGGGCGGCGAAGACCTAGCGGCGGCGCTGGGCGCAGTTGATAACAGGAACCCTGAGACTGGTGAATATGACGATCCATATCTTCTGGCCAAATCCTTTTGCTTGTCTACGTCACGGGCTATTGATGTACAACCAGTAGGTGTTGTCTATGTGGATTTTCGTGATTTGGTGGGTTTGGAAAAAGAATGTTTGCGCGACCGCATGGCCGGTTTTGTCGGTAAAATTGCCATCCATCCGGCTCAATCAGTGATCATCAACAAAGCCTTTACCCCGTCAGAGGATGAGATCGCGCATGCGCAGCGGGTCATTGATTTGTTTGAGCAGAATCCGGGTCTTGGCACTGTCGGATTGGATGGCAAGATGTTGGATATGCCCCATTTGAAACAGGCCCGAAACGTTATGGCTATGGCCGAACAGATCAAGGGACAGGGAGCTCAGTAATAAATATCTTTAGACATTTTTCGAGTTGTTAATTTGACCATGGCGAATTTGGGAATTTGGGTGACGAAGATGCTTGTCGACATGGGCGCTGAAGTCATCAAGGTTAGGACCCATAGAGGACCCGCCTTCTTGGTCCTTTAACCTAGTAGAAGTTTTATAACCTGTTTGCTTCCTGATTGCTTAGGCGGCAAGCTACATCGCGGGACAGCATCAGTCGGTGTGTGGCTGCTACTCTATCGACGTCGATTATTCTATTACAGAGCGATGCGGACTTCCCCACGTCGTCTGGCTCGGTTACCGTTACTGGAAACAATCATGAAGAGTAGGGGCGATGCAGAATTTAGCGATTAACAGTGACCGGCTATGGAATTCATTGATGGAAATGGCCAGGATCGGGGCGACAGAAAAGGGTGGCGTTAATCGTCAGGCTTTGACGGAGCTTGATGGTCAGGGGCGGGATCTTTTCGTTCACTGGTGCGAAGAAGCAGGGTGCACTGTCCGGGTTGATGCCGTGGGCAACATATATGCCAGGCGCGATGGTAAGAACAATATTCTGGCACCCGTCATGACGGGCAGTCACCTGGACACCCAACCGACCGGCGGTAAATGGGACGGGGTCTTTGGCGTTCTATCAGGCCTGGAAGTAATGCGCACCCTGAATGATTTGAAATATGAAACCGAACGACCGGTGGAGGTTACGGTTTGGACTAACGAGGAGGGTTGCCGTTTTGCTCCCGCCATGATGGGCTCTGGTGTAGCTGTCGGAAAATTTGATCTAGAGGAGATTTATGGCCTGACGGACGCTGAGGGCAATACCTTTCGGGATGAGCTAGAAGCTATAGGTTATTTGGGGTCAGATGACGCTAAGGTCGGCGACGTCGCCGCTTTTTTTGAGGTACACATAGAACAGGGCCCGATCCTGGAGGACGAAGAAAAGACTATTGGCATCGTCCAAGGGGCCCAGGGCCAACGCTGGTTTGACGTCTCCTTGACCGGACAGGAGGCCCATGCAGGGCCGACGCCCATGAAAATTCGGCGCGATGCCCTGGTGGGTGCGGCCGAAATTGTTGGCGCGGTCAACCGCATCGGTTTGGAGTTTCAACCAGGTGCCTGCGCCACCGTGGGACAGTTTGATGTCAGTCCTAATTCCCGCAACACGATTCCCGGCCACGTCGCCTTTAGTGTGGATTTTAGGCATCCTGATGACCACCGACTATCCGCCATGAAGGAGGCCCTAGAAAAAGCTTGCGCTGCCGCCGAGGACCGCGGTTTAGAGCTTGTTTGTCAAGAAATTTGGTACCAGCCACCGATTGTCTTCAATTCCGATTGCGTTGCAGCGGTGCAGATCGGGGCCGAAGCCGCGGGACTTCCAGCCATGGAAATAGTTTCTGGTGCCGGACACGATGCCTGCAACATCTCTACACTAGCGCCTACGGGTATGATCTTTGTACCCTGCAAGGATGGCATCAGTCACAATGAGGTGGAGAGCGCCACTCAGAATGATTGCGCGGCAGGGTGCAACGTGCTTCTCCACGCCATCATCGACCGGGCCAATTCCGCGGGAGATTAGCGTGCGATGAAACTGGAAGAATTCAAGGCGACACTTGCGCATGAAGTGCCACCACAGGGTCTATCCGGTGCGGTGCAGGCACTATGGTACGTCGCCAATAATGATTGGGATCGGGCTCACAAGCTGGCCCAAAATCAGGACGACGGGGTCGGCGCTTGGGTACATGCCCATTTGCACCGGGTCGAGGGCGATCTGCGGAATGCCGGTTATTGGTATCGACGGGCGGACAGGCCGGAGTGCGCAGAGTCCCTGGAAGCCGAATGGGACGACATCGCGGCCGCTATATTGCCGGGCAAAGAATAGGCGGTAAATGATCGGACGTCATAAAGGCGTGAGGCATTATTGGTCTTGTGGTCGAGGCGCAGTCAAAGGCTATCAACAAGACGTTCGCTGGTTTCATCTAACTCTTCGAGAAAATCCGTTGGCTCGATTTTATTGGTCTAGACCGGCAATTCAACGCAAGAACACTCGCTATTTCTGGAAATTCGGTGGGTACCTTAAGTTTGCCAGGGTACCGTTGTTGTGAGTAATTTCCGTTTTCATTTAAAATATGAATATATTAAACTAAAACTTAATATTCCCTCTCATTTGCCTATAATTAATTATTCTGCCATAAAAATTTTTAAAACTCTTACTAAACATAAAAAGTTAAAAGTTTTAGAATTTGGTTCTGGTCGTTCAACTTTATGGTGGTTAAAACAAAATATTTTAGAGTTAGTCTCAGTAGAAAACGATAAAAATTGGCACTCAATGGTATCTAAATTGATAAATAGTTTCTACTTAATTTTATTTTTAGCCCATGAAACAAAATCTTTAACACCAGTTTCAATATCATATATAGGTTTGTATTTTATAATTTTTAATAATTTATCATTATTACCATATATCTTCAGTATATCATCAG
>CAXGCE010000047.1:0-9022 GCA_964007795.1 uncultured Alphaproteobacteria bacterium
CTCCTCCAAAAATTATCACAGGATACATACTCGATCGACCCCACCACACACTGGACTTCAATTGATCTTCTCTCAAAATTCCAGTCACGCACCAACCAAGCTTCTAGGCGCCTGATTTCTGATTGATCTCAATCTTAAGGTCAATCAGAACCTCCACAAGTTTCAAAGATGAAATCCCGCACCTCCAAGCCCAACCCCCTCCGCACAACCATTCAACCCCTCACACCCATCACACCCCCTCAATTCTCCCAATCCAGGTCGATTCGCAACTCAGATTCAGTTTTAAGTCCAAGTCCAAGCCCCAATCCAAATCCAAACACAATCCAAACACAACCAAACACACCCCCAAACACGCCCAAACACTGTGTTTAGTGTTTAAAACACAGCTGGGTTCTGGAGGCGAAAAACGCCTCCAAACACAACCCAAACACTCTGTTTACAGACACTAAGAGCCGGGCCCCTTCGCGGACTGCTTTTCGGCGCACTCCTGGCCGCCAATGCCGCCTCCGGGCAGCAAACTGTGTACCTGGATTTCGTGAGCGATTTCGACGTAGGCGAGCACGTCTTCGGCTTTGCGGGCGATGGCCGGGATCTTGGCCGGATCGAGACCGAAGTCGCGCAGCGCCTGGTCCATGCTGATGCCGTCGTCGTCTAGCCGCATCAGACAGTCCGCTTCGAAGTTGCCGGCGACCGCGGCAGAGCCGACGAAGGAGGTGCCGAAACGCACGCCTTCCTCGTCGCCGAAGGCGAAGACCTCGATGGCGAAGGGCAGGCGCTCGCCGTTCTCATGGAGCGCCTTGACGCAGGAGATCGGTGTGATGACGCCGGGCAAGTTCGCTGGCTTCCTACTGGTCGGTTGGGGCGCGAGTTCGATCCGTGTCGAGCGTCCGAGCGCCGGTTCGGACACGATTAGCGACGAAGATTTATTGCTCAACCGGGGCAAACGATCGATCATGCTCGATCTGCGCTCCCAGTCCAGGCAAGAGATGATCCACAAGCTTGCCGCGAAGGCCGACGTCGTGATCGAGGGCCATCGGCCGGGTGTGGTGGAACGTCTCGGTATCGATTGGGAGACCCTGCACGGGCTCAATCAACGCCTGGTTTATTGCTCCATCTCCGGCTTTGGTCAGGACGGCCCAGACCGTCTGCGCCCGGGCTTTGATCTTATCTTTCAGGCTGCCACCGGTTTACTTCAGGCGACCTCACCGCCGGGGGCGGTGCCCGGTCCGCCTGCAACCTTTGCCGCCGACGCCGCTACCGGGCTCGCCGCCGCATTCGCGATCGCGGCAGCACTACGCAAAGCAGCGGCCGAGGGTGCAGGCACATACATCGACCTGGCAATGCAGGATGTCGCTTTTTCCATGCTTGCTGTTTCTCACGGCACCCTGCGTCCAGAAGGCGACCAGACGGTGCCTATGCCAAACGCTGCCTACAATGTTTACCCGACCGCAGACGGACGCCACATTGCCATCGGCGCTGCACGGCCAACCTCCTGTCGGACGCTGTTCGAACACCTGGGCCGCGCAGATCTAGCCGAACGTGGCCTGGCGCCAGGCGACGAAGAGGCGACCGCATTCATTGGCGAAGCGATCGCCGCAAAAACCGCCGCTGAATGGGTAACAGAGCTCGGCGCGCTCGATATCGAAGTCTCGCAAATCCGTTCGCCGGCTGAGGCCTTTGACGATCCCCAGCTGCTGGCACGCAACATGATCTCTGCCTCGGAGCATCCATTGGCAGGATCTCTACGACAGATCAGCGTGCTGGCGGGACCGAGATCGCCCGAGCTTGATCCAGCGCCCGAAATTGGCCGTGACACGGATGTTGTCATTGCCGATTTGGGATACAGCGAGAAGGCGATTGCCACTCTTCGCTGCCAAGGCGTCATCTAACGGAATTTTGCGGTCCCCACAGTTTTGGTTATACTTGGTTGGCACGGCTAACACCCCCCAAAAAAGAAAGAGCCCGCATATGAGCTCCGTCCAATACATGCAGCGAATTCGAGAATACTACCTGGGCCAAGGCTATGAAAAGCCGTATACGTGGGCGCATTTTGAGGATGTTCCCTTCACACCACTCAAGAAGCCGTTGTCGGAATCCGTGGTCACCCTATTCTCCACATCCGACGTTTCAGTACGACGGGACGAGGGCGAGATACTGCCGGCTACGGAGACCACGGTCGGCGAGGTTTATTCTGTTCCCTGGAACACACCAATCGAGGAACTTTACAGCCGCCAGGAGAGTTTTGACCACTACGCAACCTCGCTCGATGATATTGATGCCTATTTACCGCTCAACCGCTTACGGGAATTCGTCCAAGCCGGTCGTATCGGCGCGGTAACAGACAATTTCCACAACATCAACCGCGGCTATAGCCAAAAACTGATGGCGGAGACATCTGCACCCGCTGCCTTGGCGAAGTGCAACGAGGAAGGCGCCGACATAGCAATTCTGACTCCGGTCTGACCCGTGTGCCACCAGACCGTGAGTCTGGTCGCACGCCACCTAGAAGAGAATGGCATTCCCACCGTTATCATTGGCGCGGCGCGGGACATTGTAGAACATTGCGGCGTATCAAGGTTCGTATTCGTGGACTTTCCACTGGGAAGCCCCTGTGGCGAGCCGTTCGACAACGATATGCAGAGCTGGATCATCGGCACGGCGCTCGATCTGCTCGAAGGAGCCAAGACGCCCCGCAGCACTTTGACCATGCCGCTCGTCTGGTCAAAGGGTGAGGCCTGGAAAGATGCTGTCTTTACGGCAGAGCAACCCTTCCTTTCACAAGAGCAGGCGAAGAACTGGGAGGCGCGCAAGCAACGTTACCGCGACCAAAAAGCAAAATAATATATGGTGAAGCACCACTAGCGGAGCCCGGAGCATCGGGTTATGGGAGAAATCATGGCAAAGGAAGATTTTACGCTCGGTATGAAGACCGAGCGCATGACGGATATTGCGCTTTCATTCAAGAAAACCTGCGCCCTGCTTGGCGCGATCGAGTTGGAACTTTTCAGCCATATTGCGGGCGGCGCGAGTACGGTTGAAGAACTCAGTGCGGCCATGGGCATCGAGGCCGAGAAGACCGACAGGCTGCTCACTGTCTGCAAGGCCATGAATTTGGTGCGGGAGGTCGATGGACATCACGTCAACATGAGCGACGTGGAGCGCTATCTGGTAAAGGATAACCGGACTTATTTTGGCGACTATCTGCTCTATATCGCGCGGCGCGACTACACTGATTTTGACAGCGTGGCCGACAATCTAACAGCCGTGTCCGACGGCGGTGGACGCGACGAGCACAGCTACCTAAACGCCCTCGCAGACCCGGAAGAGGCGCGGCGTTTCACCGTCGCCGGTTATGAAGCATCGATCGGGTTGGGCCATAAGTTAGCCAAGGATTACAATTTTTCCCGCTTCGGCCGTTGGCTAGACATCGCAGGCGGATCCGGCTGCTATGCGATCGCCGCCTGCGAGCGCAATGCGGGACTGCAGGTCACGATTATGGACCAACCCAACGTCATCGTCATCGCCCAGGAATTCATCGCCAAGCACGGGTTAGAAGCCCGCATAGACACCATGGCCGGTGACTTTCTGGAAACACCCTTTCCCGGAGGCCATGATCTAGCCTCCTACATCACGCCTCTGCAGGGATACATGCCCGACGAGATCATCGCCGTGCTGCGCCGGACCCAGCAAGCGCTCAAACCGGGTGGCGAAATGCTGATAATCGACTACATGCTCGAGGATGATAAGACCGGCCCACTAGACCCGGCTTTCGTAAACCTGGCTGGAGTGCGCCGGGGCCGATATCTCGGCCGCGTCAATACCGGCGCCGAGTGGTGCGATTTTCTTGGTCAAGCGGGCTATGTCAACGCTATGTCGCGCTGGTTCACGCCACATCAACTTGGTCTGATCACCGCGCAAAAGCCGGGTTAAAGGGATTAATTAATTGGAAGCACTTGTCATTGGCGGCACCGGACCGACCGGACCGTATCTGGTCAATGGTCTGATCGCGCAAGGCTACAATGTCTCGATCATGCATCGCGGCACCCATGACAGTAACGAGGTCCCTCGTTCGGTCGAACGGATCATCGGAGATCCGCATTTCCGCGAGACCCTTCGTGAAGCGCTCCATGGCCGTTCGTTCGACCTGATCATCGCGACCTACGGCCGCATCCGTTATATCGCTGAAATCGTCGGGGAGCACACGGAGCAGCTGATTACGGTCGGCGGAGCACCCTGTTTCCGCGGTGTTTTGCAGCCTGAAGAATTATCTCCGGCCGGCCTTCAGGTGCCGCTGCCGGAGGACGCGCCAAAAGTGGAAAGCGAAGAGGAATTCCGTTTCGGCTACCTGGTCCGGCTAGCGGAAGAGGCCGTCATGCACGGTCACGAGAGCGGCCACTATAGCGCCACACATTTTCGCTATCCCGTGGTCTACGGCCCCCGACAGTTGACCCCGACAATCTGGACCGTCATGCGCCGCTTCATGGACGGCCGCCCTCATATGGTGTTGCCTGACGGCGGTCTGACCCTCACGACACGGGGTTATTCCGAGAACGTTGCCCATTCCGTCCTGCTTGCGGCACAAAAGCCCGATACCGCCGCCGGACAAATATACAATTGTGGCGACGAGCGTCAACTGACCATGGCGCAATGGATCGAAGTGGTCGCACAGACAATGGAATGCAAAATCGAAATCATTGGCGTGCCGGATCAATACGCGTATCCCGCCCGCGATTTGATGATGTTTCATGGACCCTCGAACCACCAGCTCTTCGATCTCTACAAGGTCAAATCGGAACTGGGATACCGGGATGTTGTCCCGCCCCTCGACGCCATGGAACGGACCGTGCACTGGTACCGGGATAACCCGCCGGAAGAAACACCCGAATTCGCAGCCGATCTAACCAAGATCTATGCCCTAGAAGACGCCATCGTTAGGGTGTTCCAGAACGCCTGCGAAAAGCTGGCCGCAATTGACTACGTGCAACCAGATTTTCATCACCCATACCCACACCCAAAGCAACCCGGATTAGATCGGGACCACCGAACCCGATAGCGCATCCGAGCTTTGCGGACGACCACAGAAGGAGGGAACATCTTTGGCGTGAAATTGGCGCGTGGATTGGAATAACTGTTCGAGCAAGGGGCGGAATGTCGCCGTGAGTTCGTCACGGCTAAGCAGGTTTTGCCCTGCTTTACCTTGAAACTAGCAGCAGAAGGCGCCGTCCTATAAAGCCTAGATGACTTCGATCCCGTCAGACACATCGTGATCCGGGTTACGCACAAGGCGGGCGTATTTAAGTCTATAATTGAATTGCCTTCAAAATGGCTACACGGACAAAAATTTTTGCCTTGCCTTCAAGACGGCGGCATAATTCCGCATCAATAATCACCATACCACCTCGTTCTGCCGTCGAAACATCTCTCTTACAATCTAGCGCGGGAATTTGCTACCTTGCTGGACAGGTAGACATCGCGGACGCTATAGTCGCGCGGATTCTGCCTTTTTCGGAACACAAAACCCGTTTGGGAGCAATTTTGTAACCATGGCGCCACCGACGCCTTTGTAGCGCGAACTGGACGGCAAACGATGCCCCTCTTTAAGACTGAGAAGACAGAGGTTACTAAGAACGCCGGAATCTGGGATATTGACCTCATCGAAGATAACTGCAAGGCCTGCGGATTCTGCATTAATATCTGCCCGACTGAGGTCTTCGCATGGCGGGATGAGCCCAACAAAATGGGCTGGCGTCCAGTCTATGTGAAACACGAACAGAACTGCTTCGGCTGCCAGCTTTGTTACCAGATCTGCCCGGATTTTTGTCTTGAGGTGGTGGCCAAGACCGAGGTGGAGCGCTGACGGCCAGAAAGTCCTGAAGGAATTTAACATGGTATCAGTCGAGAAAACATTAACTGAGGAATTGGTGGCCCCGTGGGCCGAATGGCAGGTGAACTACAGCGACGGTCAGCGCTTGCTGGAAGCAGGCACCTACGCCCTAACTGAAGGCGCTATCGCTGCCGGCCTTGGTGTCTTCGCGGGCTATCCAATCACCCCGGCCACCGATATCGCCGAGTTCATGTCAAAGCGCCTGCCGCAGATTGATGGTTATTACCTACAGGCCGAAGACGAACTAGCCGGTATGCATATGTGTGCTGGCGCTAGTCTGGGTGGTCAGAAGGCGATGACGGCAACATCGGGGCCCGGCTACACGCTGATGCACGATGCCTACGGATGGGCCATCGTAAACGAAATCCCGATCGTGGTGGTGGATGCCATGCGTGTCGGCCCAGTCAGTGGCATCACCGGAGCGCCCGGACAGGGGGAATTCTACGTCGCGCGCTATTGTAGCCATGGTGGCAACATAGAAACCATAGTGCTGTCGCCCAACAGCGTACAGGAAACCTTCTGGCTGACCATCGACGCCTTCAATCTGGCCGAACGGTTCCGCACTGTAGTGACAATCCTGACAGACCAGGTCGTTGCCGATATGTCCGAGGACCTATTTCTGCCGAGCGACTATAGAGAATTATCGGAAATCGTAGTGCCGCGACGGCACAATATGGAAATGCCGTTCTTTCCGGCTAATTCTTCCGAGATCGATTTGGCTCCTAACGTCATTGGCGAGGGCACTGGAGTTTGCGTATCGCCCTATACCCACACCGAAGAAGGCTATGACATCGAGAATATGGAAGCACAGTGGGCGCAAACCTTCCGTTTGATCAACAAGATCCGCCACCACAAGGAAGAAATTCTGCGCTACGAGGCGGTTGGCCTGGAGGATGCAGAAGTGGTCGCCGTGGCATACGGCGCCACCGCCCGCACGGTTAAGACAGCCGTACTGGAAGCACGTAGCCAAGGCATCAAGGCCGGCTTTTTGCGACTGATCTCGCTATGGCCCTTTCCCGATGAACTTTTCGAACGGGACCTGCGCTATCTAGTCTGTGAATTGAACTATGACGGACAATTGGTGCGCGAGGTAATGCGGGCGGCACCGGACAGGGAGAGCGTGCATTTTATGGGCAAAAGTGGTGAATTGCACACCGTCGCTGAAGTTTGCACAGCGCTGCACGGCGTAGCTAAACATCAACAGATGCCTGAACAACCCTATATCTGGACGGAGGTAAGTTAATGAACAAGCTGGCCGACAAGTATCTACGAGAGGGCATGGTGCCAACAAAGGCCTGCCAGGGCTGCGCCATCGGCGCGATCGAAATGTGGTTGTTGCAGGCGATCGACGAATTGGGCTTGAAACAGGAGGACGTGATCTTTGGCGCTGGCATAGGCTGCGTTGGCCGGATGACCTTTGCCACCTGGGGCGGCGACAATTTTGGCGCCACTCATGGCCGCGCCATGGCTGTTGCCACCGGCCTAAAAATGGCCCAACCGGACAAAAAGATTTTACTCGTGGTGGGTGACGGTGATGCCGCTTCGATCGGCACATCGCACCTGATTCACGCGGCTCGGCGCAACGTTGGGATGACGGTGATCTGCGAGGACAACATGGGTTATGAATCCACCGGCGGACAATTTTCGCCGACCACGCCGAATGGCTATGTCACCAATTCCAGTCCCTATGGCATGGTCGAACAGTCCTTCGACCCGTGCGACGTGGTGATCGCTGCCGGAGCCACCTTTGTCGCTGAGACCACCTCCGTACAATGGCGGCAAACTGTCAAGATTGTCAAAAAAGCGATGCAAAACGATGGCTTTTCCTTTGTCCACATCCGCTTCCCCTGCATCGAGAATTTCGGTGCTCAGGCGCTTGGTAGCCGTGACCCACTGGTCGGCATGGATTGGATCTACGACCACACCAAGGGCAAGACCAAGGACGGCAAAGATACCGATTTCGTCTGGGAAACTGGCATCAAGCATGACGCTTCGAACAGCCGCCCGGAATACTCTAAGATGTTGCGTGATGTGAACGCCCGGGTCCGCTCCGATATGGCCGCACCATCTTGAAGTCGCGGACGGAAATCCTGATCAGCGGATTTGGTGGCCAGGGCGTAATCCGCATGGCCTTGATCCTGGGCCGTTGCGCGATAAATGAGGGCCAACGGGTAACCATGCTAAAGAGCCACGGCACGGAAACCCGCGGCGGCTACGTACGGGCACAGTTGGTTATCTCGCCAGACTTCGTAGACAGCCCTGTAGTGGAAAACGCAGATTTGTTTGTCGCCTTTTCAGCACCAGCCTACAGAAATTTCTACGACCTATGCAGCGGCAAGGTGCTGTACGATCCTGAAATGGTCGAGGAGATCCACGTAGATGCGCCAGAGCGACATGTCGAAATTCCCTCTCGTACGCTGTCCCTGGAACATTTCGGGAATGCCCTTTTTGCCAATATGGTGATGCTGGGTGCTTTAACCCGACTTGCGGCAATGGATCTCGCGATGATGAAGGACGTCATGGTCGATGTCATTCCGCGGTCCCATGAAGAAAACCTGCAGGCATTAGATTTGGGCCATGGCCTAGAGGTGGTCAGCGGAAGTGCTTAGCCCGACGGATCCTCCAGATCCGCCACCGTGGCGCCAGGTGTGGCCTGCGCATCTTCCCACCACCCTCGAATACCCCGACGTACCGGCCTGGTGGCTGTTGCATAGGAACCTGGAACGCTTCCCCGACCGCACTGCTCTATGTGTGATCGACCACGAGAGTGGTGCGGAATCTAACAGCATAACCTACAGTGAACTTTGGCGTTCGATACAGGCACTGGCGCGAAGTTTTCAGGATTTGGGTATCGACCGGGGCGATCGCGTTGCCCTTGCGCTCGGAAATAGTCCGGAACTAGTAATGTGTTTCCATGCTACCTGGCTACTGGGGGCGACCGTGGCCCCGATTAACCCGGCCTTTGCCAAGGGCGAAGCAATTCATCAGTTGGCAGACGCCGAAGTCAATATTCTTGTGGCAACCGCCTCACGGGCCGAGGCCTCTATGAAAATCGCGGCTGACTTGGATATCCAACTGGTGCTAGCGGGAGAGACGGAAACAACAGAGCTTGCCGAAGCTCTGGCCTTTGACAAACTT